>VGOH01000008.1 GCA_016875955.1 Chloroflexota bacterium | reverse complement strand
AAACCCTTTTCGTCATTCTCATCGCTGAAGTCGAGACGCGACAGGCTGCCAGCGTAGACGACGGGCGGGCTTTCGGACAGGACCTGGTGGCGGTGGATGTGGCCCAGGGCGATGTAGTCAAAGATGGGATTGGTCACGTTGCTCAGCAGCAGCTCGTGCTCCTGCCCGATGGTCATCTGTTTCTCCGTGCCGACCCGGGCGCCAGTGACCCAGACATGGGCGGCGAGGATGGCAGGCAGGGCCGGGTCCAGTTTTGAAATGTGGTGCTCAATGGCCCCGGCGAGCGTTTGCTGCAGTTTTTCTCGCATCTGCTCAAAGTCCAGGTTCTTGGTCTCCTCGCGGCTGCCCAGGACTCTTCTCGTCAGCCACGGCAGCGAGGCCACCTGCACCGTGCCGCCGCGGGTGGGAATTTTGAAAATATCGGGGCGGTTTGAGACATAGACGTTCTTCACCGACAGCGTATCAAAGATTTCAGTGCTGGTGGCGCGGCCGACGGCATTGGGCAGGTCGTGGTTGCCCACCAGGAGAAAGATGGGGATATCGGCGGCGGAGAGGCGGCTGATGCGCTTGGCAAACTCGCGCTGCTGGGTCTGGGTGGGCTCACGGGTCTTGTAGGCGTCCCCGCAGAAGATGACCAGGTCCACGCTGTTTTCTATGGCGTAATCAACGACCTTGTCCAGTGAAGCCAGGGAATCAAGAAGGCGTGTGGACAGCCCGGTGGCGGTGTCAGTGCGTCCATAGGTCTCAACGCCGAGGTGTAAGTCGGCGAAGTGGAGGATTTTCATCAGATTTTAGCCCCATCCCCTTTATCCCCTTCCCCTTCAAAGGGAAGGGGAAAGATTTTGGGAAAGAGGGGCTAGCGCCCCTCTTAAACTCCCCTTTAATAATGGACTTGTCTGGGGCTCCCCTCTTTATTTTCACGGGGCTTCGCCCCTCTTAAATACCTATTTCCCTTCTTCCTTCCATATTTGGCCGCCCTCTGGCAGAATGAAGAGGTCTTCGCCGGCCAGCTTGGCGGCGAGCGTATTCTTGAGGGTGGCGATGGGCACGCGTATCTGGTTCATGCTGTCGCGCTCGCGGATGGTAACCTGCTTGTCCTCCAGCGACTGGAAGTCGATGGTGACGCAGAACGGGGTGCCGACTTCGTCCTGGCGGCGGTAACGCCGTCCGATGCTCTGGGTATCATCGTAGTGGACCATCCAGCATGGTCGCAGGATGTCGTATACCTCCCGGGAAACTTTCACCAGATTTTCCTTCTTGCTCAACGGGAGAACGGCCACTTTGTAGGGGGCCAGGGCGGGATTAAGATGGAGCACCACCCGCAGCTCGCCCTGGGCCATTTCCTCATCATAGGCGTCGCAGAGGAAGGCCAGCACCGAGCGGTCCACGCCTGCCGATGGCTCAATGATATAGGGCACAATGTGCTCGTTGGCTTCTTCGTCAAAGTATCTCAACTCTTTGCCACTGTACCTGGCATGCTGCGTCAGGTCGTAGTCGCCGCGGTTGGCGATGCCCTCCAGCTCGGCCCAGCCCATGGGAAACTTGTAGTCGATGTCAGAGCACTTCCGGGCATAGTGGGCCAGCTCCTCCTTGCGGTGGGGGCGCAGGCGCAGGTTCTCCTGTCTGATGCCCAGGTTCAGGTACCATTTTTGTCTTTCCTCAACCCAGTAGTTGAACCATTCATCGGCCGTCTCCGGCCGGACGAAATACTCTATTTCCATCTGCTCGAATTCACGACTGCGGAAGATGAAGTTACCGGTGGTGATTTCATTGCGGAAGGCCTTTCCCAGCTGGGCGATGCCGAAGGGCAGCCGCTTGCGTGTCGTGTTGAGCACGTTCTGAAAATTGACAAACATGCCCTGCGCTGTCTCCGGCCGCAGGTAGACCACGTTGGCTTCTTCCTCCACCGGCCCCATGAAGGTCTTGAACATGAGGTTAAAAAGGTGCGGCTCCGTCAGTTCCCCACCGCAGGCGGGGCAGTTTTTATCGGCGACCTCGTCGCTGCGAAATCTCTGATGACAATTTTTGCACTCCACCAGCGGGTCGGCGAACTGCTCCAGGTGGCCGCTGGCCGCCCACGTCTGCGGGTGCATCAGGATGCTGGCGTCAAGCCCCACCATATCATCTCGCTCGTGTACCATGGCGCGCCACCAGGCCTGTTTTACGTTCTGCTTCAACTCCACCCCCAGCGGCCCGTAGTCCCAGCAGCTTGACAGCCCGCCATAAATCTCGCTGCTCGGGAAGATGAAGCCCCGCCGCTGGCTGAGCGAGACTATCTTCTCCATGGTGACGCCGCCGGGTATTTTTTCCGCCATTACCGCTGCTCCTTGGTGTTCGCTATACGGTAAATTATTATTTCCTCGCCAGGGCCTGCCGCAGAGCGAGGAAGAAGAGTACCCCCAGAATGATACCGCCCAGGCCCATGACGATTACGGCCAATATCCATAAGGGCATGAGGTATACCCCGTAGGCATTGTAGCTGAAAATGGTCAGCATTGCAAAGGTCAGGACTAGCTGTGGCAGGGCAACCATATTGCCCATGAGCAGCAGCATTGTTTCCGCGCGTTTATCTGCCGTCAGCTGAACGCGGTTTTCCAGCTTCATCACGCCCAGGACCACCGCCGCGCCCAGCCCGGTCAGCAGGGACTGTGGCGCCAGCAGCCAGGCGATGACAGCGCCACGGTTTAACCACCGGTCGGGCAGGCCGTCCTTAAAGTGATAGGCTAAGTCCTGGGGAAGCCGGGGGTAGAAGTAAATTATGAGGCCAATAGACAGAATCAGTAAGACCAGCGGGAGGGCAATGTATCTCCAGCGGAAAGGCATCATTTTGCTTTGTGGGGACGCCCGCGTTTTTTCCACCCCAGTATCTCGAGAAGATAGCCAACTGCCGTCTCCTCCAGTGCGGGGTGTCGCAGCGGCAGGTCGGGATTGATATGATAACGGTTGCGTCTGCCTTCCAGGTCCTTGCTTATATAGCCAGCCTGGAGCAGGTCGGCGATTATTTTACGAGTCGCCCTTTCAGTGATGCCAATAGCACCAGATAGTTCCCGGCCGGTTATCCTGGGATGGATTGAAATATAGCTGAGGACAACGGCGTGGTTGGTTAAAAATCTCCACTCAGACATATCCGGTTAAAAAAACGAGAAATGAATTAAAAATCATCATTGCCAAATCATACCAAACGCATTGCTCACTTTATAACACAGGCGATGATGATAACGCAACCCCCCTTTAGCTTTGTCTTAAAATAAAGATTTTTACTTAAACTGAAAAACCTTTATACCGGTCAGGTCTGAATAGTGTGACAAAATATAAATCTCAATCTATTGACAGCAAAAAGGCACGGATTTATAATACATGTAACACAAATCATCATTTATAAAACATAATTTATGTTACATGATAAGTTTGTTCAAGTCAAGAGGAATGTCTCAAAAATAAAGAAGGAGGTTTGTTAGATGTTCTGGAGGAAAAAGAAAATTGTGGCAGCTCCCACTGAGGTGAGCACCACCGGCACTGGTACTGCGGCGATGGGTACGACGCCGCCTGCGGCTTCAGCGGAGAAATCAGCGGCAGCCAAAACTGAGGAAAAGAAAGTTGAAAAATTGCCCGGCCCCAAATTTCTCCCCGATATTCTGAACAATTATCTGATTAAGCAAATGCAAAAAGAGACAGGCTGGCTGCGGGGACTGTCAGCAGTGATGCGCCCGAAGCCGGGTACCGAAAAAGGGGTTGAAGTTAGAGTTTTTTCTGATTCTGAGGCAGCCACCAGCAACGTGAAGGTTAAGAACTATAACACGCTTGACCAGTACCCCAAATTGATTCTTTTCGAAGGCTGGTTCGATAAAGAATCGAAGAAGGTGGAGCTCGTGGAAAAGAGGGTTATACCCAAAATCCCCATTTTCACGGAGAAGGAGATACAACAGCAGGTTGCCGAGCTAAACGAAGATAAGAAAAAAGTCCATTTCTACCTGGCGGCCAGCCCGGCAGCGGGGGGACCGCTGGGTAGAGGCGCGGCTCTGGTGGAGCTTAACCCCGATTATCCGGCAAAGGGGAAGAAGTATATCCTGACGGCGGTTGCCGTGGATGAAATGGAACCGGCCGGCAAGGGTATCAAGATGTTTGATTCCAACGACCCTAAATATGTAGCCCGGTGGGTCAAGGAACGTCATTTCAAGGCCCCAGGGTAAAGACAAGCTTATTAATTAGCTGGTTAAACAAGGGGGGTATGATTTAATGGTGAAGAAACCGAGCAAACCGGGTGGTGGCGCCAGTAGACCACCTTTTATCACCAAGAAGTAAAATAAATAGCTAGCTGGCACGCATTTACGAATGGGAGGAAATTGGCTCCTCCCATTCGTTTGTTTAGAAGAAGCGGTGGCGTGGTTGAAAGGACAAGCATAATCCGGGAGGCTCATTATTACATTATATTAAACTTTTCAAAAAGCCAGTTAGCACCTGCATTTGGCATTTAGGACAGGCCTTTATTTTACAGGCTATCAAAAGCACGCATTGACAACGTAAACAGGACTATTATTTAATTCTCTCAAAATTGTATAACCTGAATGGAGGTGAGCGATGTTTTATAGTTATGGCCATCAGGGCTTCAAGGTATTTGAGCCAGCGCCAGGGTTCTCAGTCCGGGCCATTTCGGGAAGGAACGTCATGCTCTGTGACGTCGCCCTGCAACCTTACTCAGAATCGCCTTTACATAGCCATCCCTGTGAAGAGCTGTCAATAATTATTGAAGGCGAATTTGACATGAAGATTGGTGATGAGAGCCAGTTATTAAAGAAGGGTGATGTCTATCATGTTCCTCCCTCCGGGCACTGTTCACGGAGGCGTGACTCACGAGGATGGGACGGTGATGATAAGTGCCTTCAGTCCGCCGAGAAAAGACTACGCGTGAGTGCTCAAACCAATGATTTGGGACGGCGCACTGCCAGGATAAGGGGAACGGCCACGGCATACAGGCATAAGAAGACGATAAAGGCCCAGAAATAAGTGGTCATGGTGTCAAACATAAAGCCGCTGAATAGAGGACCGGCTGAGCCACCAACTGCCTGAAACAGTGATACCATGCCGAAGATGGCTCCGTAGTAAGCCAGGCCAAAATTACGGCTGACCAGCATGGTCATGGTGGGTAGCCAGCCCCCCGCCCCCAGTCCAAGAATGAAGGCGGCAAGCCAGGCTACTGCCAGGGGTGTTGTTGCTTTGACCAGCATCAGTACAACGGCGCCTGCCGACAGGAAAATGAAACTGAGGGCACAGGCCTGTTTCGCTTCAATTTTGTCGCAGAGCCAGCCGAAGCCAAATTTACCGATGGCGCTGCCCAGTCCGATGAGTGTCAGAGCGCCGGCAGCCAGAGTCCCCGGAAAGCCCGCATCCTGTAAATATGGTACTATGGTCTGGATAACTCCCAGTGAGCCGAAGGCGCTGATGAAAAAGGTGACTGACACCAGCCAGAAGGCCATGGTGCCCATGGCCGCCTTCAGGGTTAATCCCTTTGAGTCCGTAACGGATGCATTTGTTGCTGACAACTCTTCAGGGCGGGTGACACCGTCGGGGTGAAGCCCCATATCGGCGGGCCTGGTCCTGACCACAAAGACTGCCAGCGGAATTAAAGTCCAGGCTATCAGCCCCAGCGTCAGGTAGGCCGCTCGCCAGCCGAAAGCGGGGATGATAAAGCTGCCGACCAGTGGCGCCACCGCGAAGGTGCCCAGACCGACACCAGTACCCATGATGCCGATAGCCGTGCCGCGCTTTTTGACAAACCAGTTGGCGACCATGCCACTCGCCGGGACCTGGCCAAAGGCAGCCGCACCGGTGCCAATAAAAAAGTAGGCGAGATAAAAGTGCCAGAGGTTTTGCAGCAGGAAGAGCGAGGCGAAACCGAGCCCCGTAACCAGAGACCCGATGGCGATAACTCCCCTCACTCCGTACCGGTCAACGATGTTGCCGACCAGTGGCGAGGCCAGGCCGGTAAGCAGAAAAAAGATGGTGAAGGCAAGCATTATCTCGCCACGGCCCCAGCCGAACTCGGGTTGCAGGGAATTGACAAAGAGGCTGAAGGAGCCAACCCCGCACCCGGAAAAAATGCCCAGGCACAGCAACGCAATGGCAATCATCCAGTAGCCGTAAAAGACTCTTGGTCTTCTTTTGGCCGGTGCTCGTCCTGTATCACTCACTGACTTGTTTTCCCCGGATGGGTGCCCGGCTCTTCGGACTGGTTTGTTTTGGAGATTGCACTGACATAAGCAATGGCATATTCCTTGGAGTGGGAAAGGCTGACGGCAATATCCCTGATGCCCAGCTCATCGGCTTTAGTTCTGGCCCTTCCGTACAGATTCACCAGTGGCTTGCCGCTGGGGTGGGATAGCGTCTCCACCTCCCGCCAGTTGATGCCGTATTTGCCCGTGCCCAGGAGCTTCATGACCGCCTCTTTGCAGGCAAACCGTGCTGCCAGCGATGCGGGTTTGTGGCCGTAAGCCACCATTTCCGCTTCAGTGTAGACACGCTTGAGAAACCTCTCTCCCCAGCTGTCTACCGCCTCTTTGATGCGACCTATCTCAATGATATCGATACCGATATACTGGGACATGTTGGCTTACACGGTTGACCCGGTCAGTTTCTCAAGCAGGCCGGCACAGAGGTTATGAAGCAGCAGGGATAATGTCTTGGCCGGGAGGCTGGAAAAAAGCGGGGTCACCGATATATTGCCGTGGTCCACGGCCCAGGCATCCGTATTCCGGTCATGGCCCTTGCCCTGTCGCCGCCGCACCAGCCAGTAGTAATTACGTTTGCCGTCATTCCCCTCGGTGACGGTGTTGAGGTGGCTTTCATTGGCCAGCTTGGTGACCTGAATGCGACCGATTTCAGTCAATGGCAGATTGGGCACATTGATGTTGAGAAATAAGTTGTTTGGCGGCGGGCTGGCAGCGATTCGTTCCGCCATTAAGGTGGCCAGCCTGGCGGCGGTCTGAAAGCAGGGTTCACTGTTTCGTTCCGAGGAGACGGCGAGGGCGGGACAGCCATGCAGATAGCCCTGGAGCGCGGCGCTGACCGTCCCCGAGATATATATGTCATCGCCCAGGTTCATTCCCCAGTTTATGCCCGAAACCACGAGGTCGATTTTGCCTTTAATCAGGCTGCCCAGCGCCAGCAGGACGCTATCTGATGGCGTGCCTTCTACCGCATATGTTTCCACCCCCGGCACCAGCGGCACGGCCTTTCTGGTGCGCAGGGGCTCCCACAGCGTCACTGAAGTGCCGGTGGCGCTCTGTTCCCGGTCAGGAGCCACGACCACCACCTCTGCGATGCCGGTCAGTTCCCGCACCAGCCACCAGAGGCCGTCAGCCGTTATACCGTCGTCGTTGGTTACCAGAATCTTCATATGGGACCCTTAAAAAGTTTATCACAGTGCCGAATTGAACGGCAAACGCTGCGATATTTAAAAAACATTAATTTTTTAGGCATTAGGTACTATTAGCCAATGGTTGTTCTTTTACTCACCCCCTTGGTCCCCCTCTCAAACAGGTTTATCTTAGGCGCTCCATTTTAATAATGTTTGAGAGGGGGAAAGAATTGGAGAGGGGGCGGAGCCCCCCTCTCCTTTGAACTCCCCTCTCCAGCCATTAATGCCTACAGACTTTTACCTGTGATTCTGGCTGGAGAGGGGGTCAGGGGGTGAGGCGTCAACTGCCAATCAAAGGCAAATAAAACCCGGTATTTTGCCAAAATATTGATTTGTATGAGATTATACTTGTTGAATGTTCACCTGTGTGGTAACATAGTGGTGGCAACTTAAACAGGGGTGCAGTTATGTGTGCGCCCCCGACCATTCAAAAAATATCAACCGCGTCGGCTTGTTCAGTTATCTAATCGTGGAAAAAAAGATAAGCCTGAATATAAACGGCATAAATGTAAGCGCTCGTCCTGGCCTGACCATACTGGAAGCCGCCAGGGAAAACGGTATTGATATTCCGACCCTCTGCCATATCCCGGACCTGCTGCCCATCGGTGCCTGCCGATTATGCGTCGTTGAGGTGGCAGGCTCCCGGACACTGGTGGGCTCCTGCCATACGCCGATTGCCGAGGGCATGGTGATACAGACCCACTCGCCAAAAGTGATTGCCACCCGCAGAGTGCTGGTCGAACTCATGCTGGCCAGCCATCCTGATGCCTGCCTTATCTGCGACAAGGCCAACATCTGTGAGTTGCGGCGGATTGCCGCTGACCTTGAGGTCGGGCTGCCCCGTTTCCGGGCGCGCAAGCACTACTTTCCCGTAGAGGACGAGAACGACCGGATGGTTCGCGATATGTCCAAGTGCGTGCAGTGCCGGCGCTGTGTCATGGCCTGTAAGAGCCAGAGCGGTCAGCCGCTTTTCAGCATGGCCTACCGGGGTTTTGACAGCAAGGTGATTTACGGCAATGACCAGCCGCTGGACCGGGATGCCTGCCGGGACTGCGATGCCTGTATTGAGATATGCCCATCGGGGGCGCTCAGAAAGCCGAGAAAGCCGGGAGAAGAGAGAGCGGATAAAGCGCTTTTTATCAAAGGATGAGCCAGCGGAGCAGGTTATATGACGAGTAAAAGGGTCAAAAAACCATCGCAAGAGCGGGCTGAGCTCGTGGAGCGCCTGAAAGAGGCGCAGCGCCACCATGGCTGTGTTTCCGAGGAGGTTATCGCGGCGCTGGCCGAATCACTGGCCATACCGGTCCATGAGGTCTACGGCGTCGCCAGCTTTTATTCATTCCTGACCACGAGGCCGCTGGGCCGGAATGTTATCCTGGTCTGCAAGAGCCTGCCCTGCCATCTGAAGGGCGCGGAAATGATAATGGAAGCGGTGGCCAAAGAGCTCGGCATTGGCCCGGGGGAAACGACGGCCGATGGCCGCTTCTCGTTTGAGCTGACCAACTGTATTGGCCTGTGCGACCATGCCCCGGCCATGCTCATAAACCAGGACCCTCATCTTGACCTGACGCCGGAGAAAATAAAGCAGATTCTGAAATCGTATAAGTGATTGGGGAGGCTATTTCGTGCCGCAGCAACGGGTGGTGCTGAAAAACTGCGAGGTGATTGACCCGGAGCGGATTGAGAGCTATCTGGCGAAAGATGGCTTCAAGGCGCTGGCCAAGGCCCGCCAGGAAATGACGCCGGAGCAGATTACCAACGAGATAAAGGCTTCCGGGCTGAGAGGCAGGGGTGGGGCCGGCTTTCCCTGCGGCATCAAGTGGGAGGGGGCCCGCACCGCGCCCGGCGATATTAAATACGTTATCTGCAATGCCGACGAAGGCGAGGTGGGCACATTTAAAGACCGCTATATTCTGGAGAAAGACCCTTTCACGCTTGTTGAAGGGATACTCATCGCCGGCCATGCCATTGGGGCCAAGCAGGGGTACATCTACCTGCGTGCCGAATACCACCATCTACTCCAGCATTTACAGAGTACCATTGACCAGGTAACGCAGAGGGGGTTTTTAAACGGCTTCAAGCTGGAAATCCGCGAGGGTGCTGGCGCCTATATCTGCGGCGAAGAGTCGGCATTGATGGACTCAATTGAGGGCAAAAGGGGAGAAGCGCGCTATCGGCCTCCCTTCCCCACCACCTCCGGCCTGTGGGGCAAGCCGACCATCATCAACAACGTGGAAACTTTAATGAATATCCCGCCGATTATCTTAAACGGCGCCGCCTGGTTCAGCCAGATGGGCACGGAGAGAAGCAAAGGCACCAAGGTATTTTCCGTCAGCGGCGATGTTGAGAAGCCCGGCGTCTATGAGATGGCGCTGGGCAGTCCGCTGCGGGAACTGGTTGAAGACCTGGCCGGGGCCAAAAATATCAAGATGGTTCAGATTGGCGGCGCCACGGGGAGGGTACTACCCGCCGAAAAATTGGACACGCCCCTGGCTTTTGAGGCGGTGCTGGGCGCCGGCGCCGTTACCGTCTACAACCGGAGCCGGGATGTCATTGATATCGTCCACCGCACCATGGAGTTCCTGGCCGAGGAGTCCTGCGGCAAGTGCACGCCCTGTCGCCAGGGGACCGAGGTGATGGCGGAGGTGCTGGCAAAATTCGCTAAAAATGAAGGCTCACTAAAGGAACTGCAGAACCTGGCCGACCTCTCCAGCGCCATGATGCTGGCATCAATGTGCGGCCTGGGACAGGCGGCGCCCAATGCGGTGATGGACAGCCTGCAGTACTTCCGCGGCGAGTATGAGAAACGGGTCGCCAGCTAAGGAGGGACAAGGATGAAGACGATTACCAGCCAGAAACCGGCCGAAGAGGTGATGGGCTACCTTGAGAAGTGCCAGAAAGTGTATATCATCGGCTGCGGCACCTGCGCCACCATGTGCCATACCGGCGGCAAGTCTGAAGTTCTGGAAATGAAAAGGAAAATCGAGAGCAGTGGCAAGAAGGTCACCGGCTGGATGATAATCCCCACCGCCTGCGATGAACTGACCAAGTATGCGCTGGAGGAGGAGGCGGGGCGGATTAAAGAAGCCGATTGCGTGCTGGCCATGACCTGTGCTGTTGGCGTGCAGACCATAGCCCTGCACCTGAAGGACAAAAAGCCGGTATATCCGGCGTTGAATACGCTGTTTATCGGTATGGAAGACAGCCCGGGGCATTTCACCGAGGTCTGCTTGCAGTGCGGCAGCTGCGTGCTGGGGAAAACAGCCGCCATCTGCCCGCTGGTGCGCTGCTCCAAGAGCCTGCTCAATGGGCCCTGCGGCGGTTCTTCGGGGGGCAAGTGTGAAGTTTCGCAGGATATTCCCTGCGCCTGGCAGCTGATATACGACCGCCTGTCGGAGATGGGGCGGCTTGAAGAGATGGAGGCGATAGAGCCGTTCAAGGACTGGAGCGTGAGCGTTAGCGGTGGGCCCCGCAAGATAGATGTCGAGGCGGAGTGCACCACCACCTCATAGGAGGCAGAGATGAAAGCCGGAACGAGACTGGAAAGAATACTGACCAGTGGCCAGTTTGCCGTGACCGCGGAAGCCGGGCCGCCCAAAGGCACCGGCGCTGAGGTCATACGCAAGAAAGGGGAGCTGCTTCGCCACTGCTGCGATGCGGTCAACGTCACCGATAACCAGACGGCCATCGTGCGCATGTCCAGCCTCGCTGGCTGCCTGCTCCTGAAGGAGCAGGGCGTTGAGCCGGTGATGCAGATGGTCGTCCGCGACCGCAACCGGCTGGCGCTGCAGAGCGATGTGCTCGGCGCCGTCGCCCTGGGTATCGGCAACATCCTCTGTCTTTCCGGCGACCACCAGAAGTTCGGCAACCACCCCGGGGCCAAAGGCGTCTTTGATATAGACTCGATTCAGCTGGTTCGGACCCTGAAAATGATGCGCGATGAGAAAAAATTCATCGCCGGCGAGGACATCTCTGGAGAGGTGCCCGTGTTCATCGGGGCCGCTGCCAATCCCTTTGCCGACCCGTTTGAATACCGGGTGAGCCGACTGGCCAAGAAAATAAAAGCCGGCGCTGATTTTATTCAGACGCAGGCCGTCTATGATGTTGACAAGTTCGCCAGGTGGATGGAAATGGTGACGGCGCGGGGGCTGGATAAACAGGTGCACATTATGGCCGGCATCATTCCCATACGGTCGGCCGGTATGGCGCGCTACATGCGCGACTCTGTTCCCGGCGTGTACGTACCCGATGAAGTCGTGACCCGGATGGAGAATGCGGCAAATCCCAAAGAAGAGGGCGTCCGGATTATCCTGGAAATCATCGAGCAGCTCAAGGATATGCCCGGCGTGCACGGCATTCATATCATGGCGGTGGGCTGGGAGGATATCGTTCCCCAGGTCGTGGAAAAGTCAGGCCTGATGCCGCGGCCGGTGGTGTAAAACGACTAAATTCTGAATCGGCGAAGTGTTAAAAAGTTGGGCGCTGGCGAGCGTTAAATTAAGGCGCTAGCGCCGATTTAATTTTTAAGCTATATTATTTTAAGCCAGAATAGGGCCGTTTCATGGGCAACTGGAAAGGGAGGTATAGACTGTGTTTGCACGCTTGGTAAGCTTTCAATGGCAGAGGAGCAGGCTGGATGAGGCAATCAGGGCTTATAGAGAAAATGTTGCCCCGGCCCGCAAGGCTAAAAAAGGTTCCCGTGGCGGCTATTTCCTGGTTGACCGGAAGACGGGTAAAGGTGTGGTCATTACGCTTTGGGATAGTGAACGGGATATCCTCGCCACTGAGGAGAGCGGTTTCTTCAAAGAACAACTGGCTAAATTCCAGGAATTCCTGACGGCATCACCGGTTCGGGAAATATACGAGGTCGGTGCGCAAGATTAGATGAAGGCTTGAATGCGCCCCCAATCTCCCAAGCATGGCAAAGCCAGTTTGCCGAAGAGGTAACGTGTACCTGTGAGGACAGCTGATTTTGATTATCTTTTACCCCCGGAACTCATCGCCCAGACGCCGGTTGAGCCCAGGGATAGCTCTCGCCTGATGGTGCTGAACCGCGGCCAGAGCTCCATTGAGCATCGCCGCTTTCATGACCTTGCGGATTACCTTGGCGATGGCGACGTCCTGGTTTTCAACGAGAGCCGGGTTATCCCGGCCCGACTCCACGGGCGCAAAGTTGATAGCGGTGGCCGGGTGGAGATACTGCTGCTGCGACGGCTGGAGAACGGCATCTGGGAGGCGCTGGTCAAAAGGGGCAAACGACTTCCCATCGGCGGACAGGTGGAGATAACGGATGAATCGGAGGCGGCTGCCTCTCCGTGCCTTATAGCGGAAGTGGTCGGTCAGGGGGAGGGTGGCGTCAAGGTAATCAGGCTCTCCGATGAAAGGCTGCTTGCCGAACTGGGCAAGGTGCCGCTGCCGCCGTATATAAGCACTCCCCTCTCCCGCCCCGAACGCTATCAGACGGTATATGCCCGGGTGGCGGGCAGTGTGGCGGCGCCGACCGCCGGCCTGCACTTCACGCCGGAGCTGCTGGGCAGTCTGGAAAAGAAAGGGGTGCGGCTGCTCTTCGTCAGCCTGCACATCGGCCTGGATACCTTCAGTCCGGTACGGGAGGAAGACCCCAGAGAGCATCGCATCCACCGCGAGTATGGAGTGGTAAGTACAGAAGTGGCTGAAGAACTATCCGCAGCCAGACGGCAGGGAAGAAGGATTATCGGTGTGGGGACCACCACGGTGCGCCTTCTGGAGCAGGTGGCGCAGCTCTTTACGCCACAAAGCATTCCGCCGTTTACCGGCTGGGTAGGCCTTTACATCCTGCCCGGCTACCATTTCCGCATGGTAGATGCCCTGGTCACCAACTTTCACCTGCCCCGCTCCACACTGCTGATGCTGGTGACCGCCTTTGCCGGTAAAAAATTTATCGCTAACGCCTACCAGGAGGCCATCACCGCTGGCTATCGCTTTTACAGCTTTGGCGATGCCATGCTGATTCTCTAAATACAAAACCTGTGGCTATGGCGATAATTTTTTATATTTTTATAATCTCTATTTTACCTTTTTATTTCATTAGGCCGGCCAAGCCGAGTTCTTTTAGCTTCTTGGCACTGGGCCTGGTGGTCGCGGTATCCCAGTCCATGGCCTTGAGATAGTCCCGGACCATGGTCTCGTCATCCAGCGTTACGTCAGCTACCGGGCCCTTTTTCAGCGGCGGTCTGCCCAGAGCCCTTGGATTAAAGAAGTATTTCAGCGGATTGAGACCTTCTCTCAGGTTGAACAGGTGCCGCATGTTGGCGATGCGCTCGCCGATTTTCAGGCATGCGTCAATGTCATATTTCTGGCCGGTGACCGCAGTCAGAAAATCAGGGATGAACTGCGTGGGATAAGAGAGGTAGGCAAAGAGACATATGCCAGCAGCATTGACTACGTGCACCATATTGGTCGACATCTTTTGCAGCTCGCCGGTATTGGTATAATCGTATTTGTTCTCACGGGGGTCGGTAATCCAGTCGGTGCCCATTAACCAGGCCCGTCCTCCCTGGGTATGCCGCCCTGGTGTGCCGTCCATGCGGTAGGTTGCGGACAGAGCCGGTGTGAACCTCGGGTCGTGAGCCGGCAATTCCTGGCCCTGCACGTGCACGGCAAACTGCTCGGAGCCCTTGCCTATTTTCTGCGCGGCGCGCATAACGCCATCGGCCAGTAGCGCACCAATACCTTCCCGCTTGGCAATCTTATCGGCGAGTGCCACCACGGCCTTGCCATCCCGCCATTTCAGCGCCATGCCGGTATCGGCTTTGGTAAGGATGCCATTCTCATAGCACTCTATGGCGAAGGCGATTGCAGAGCCAACGGAGATAGTATCAAGGCCATAGGCATTACAGATATCGTTGAAACGAATGATTGACTCCAAATCATCGTTGAGGCACAGGGTGCCGGCCATACACAGCGTCTCGTATTCCGGCTTGTGGCTGACACGGGCGCGCCCTGGCCTGGCCTTCATGTGGCCGCCGCAGCGGATGGGGCACTGCCAGCAGCCATATTTGCGTTCCTGCTCGGCGATGACCGCATCATCGCTGACTCGCTTGGCAGTGGGAAAATCATCGGGCCCGGACCCCGCCCAGTTCTTCACCGGGGAATCTCCGCTCATGGCGCTGCTCTCGGTAAGGCCAGCGGTGCCGTATTTTACGAACGTTGGCCCCGCGCCTTTCAGTTGACGGGTCCATTTCTGCCTCAGTTCCTTGGCTTTGGCTTCATCGGCCATGGGAATCTTCATGTTGCCCCTGACCACCACGGCCTTTAATTTCTTGGCGCCCATCACCGCTCCCAGGCCTGACCTGCCGGCAGCACGGCCCTGTTCATTAATGACGGCGGCCGTTAAGGCCAGCTTCTCCCCGGCCGGGCCGATGCAGGCGACGCCGGCATTTCTGCCGTAAATACCTTTTAAATTGTCCTCCGTTTCCAGACAGTCTTTGCCCCAGAGACCAGCGGCGTCTTTGATTTCGGCTTTGCCGTCCACAATGGAAAGATAGACTGGTTTTGTGGCCACACCGCTGAAGAAAACGCCGTCAAAGCCGGCGAATTTCAGCCTTGGACCAAAGTCGCCGCCGCAGTTAGCATCTCCCCAGGTGCCGGTCAGCGGCGATTTAGCCACCACCACGAATCTTCCGCTGCTCATGGTTGGCGTGCCGGTAAGCGGTCCGGTCAGGAAACCGAGCATATTGCCTGGGCCCAGCGCATCGGCTTTGGGCTTCATCTGCTCGTAAAGAATCCGGGCGCCCATGCCATAACCCCCCATAAAATCCCGGCACAGCTCCTCACTCAACACTTTTTCCTGACATGCCCCCTTGGCCAGGTCAACGAATAACAGTTTTCCCATGTAACCTTTGACCATTATGTTCCCTCCTTTATGGTTAGAGTGGTATTTTGGTTAATATTTTATATATTGTGCATCAGTCCAGCTGAATTTTCAAACCCGACCAATAATGCTGCCGAGCATTATAACGGATGCATCTCAATATTTCCAGTTCAGGCTGGTGTGTCCATATATTTTTTAAGGTTCTGTTTGCCTTTGGTTGGCAGTTGACGCCTCACCCCTGTCCCCTCTCCAGCCAGAATCACCGGTAAAAGACCACAGGCATAAATGGCTGGAGAGGGGAGTATAGAGGAGAGGGGGCTCCGCCCCCTCTCAAAAATCCCTCCCCCTCTCAAACATTATTAAAATGGGCATAAAAGACAAACCTGTTTGAGAGGGGGATAAAGGGGGTGAGTAAAAGAACAAACATGGGCAAATAGTGCCTTTAAAAAAACGGGTGAAGGGGAAGACTAGGTAGAGTATAATAAATTAAACAAAATTTTAAGCAATGTTCAGCCTGATGAAAGGAGGTCAATAAATGGATATTGAGAAGAAGAAATTGCTGGACATGTACCGGATGATGGTGCGCATCCGTCTCTTTGAGGAGCAGATGGCCAGAGACTTCGCCGATGGTAAAATCCCCGGCTTTCTTCACCTGAGCGTGGGGCAGGAGGCCAATGCGGCCGGGGTATGCGCTAACCTGAGAGGGGACGACATAATCACCACCAATCACCGCGGGCACGGGCACGTTATCGCCAAGGGCGGCAATGGATACTCCCTGGGGCCGCTTGTCGCCGA
>VGOH01000007.1 GCA_016875955.1 Chloroflexota bacterium | reverse complement strand
ATCACCGTCGTCGGCAAGGCGGCCAAGATTCCGGAGGGGGTCAAGATAGGCCGCAACTGTTCCATTGCCTGTAATGTCACCGAGAAAGACTTCCATAGCTCTATTGTCCAGAGCGGGGAAACGATACGGCCAAAGCGGCAGCGTCCGGTCCATAAAGAATAAAAGTACCGCCGGCGGTAGTCTGGACTGTCCCCAGGGGGCTTGAGGAGAAGATGTCAGAGCTTAGGCAAGACCCGACTACCAAGGCCTGGGTGATACTGGCCCCGGAGAGGGCGAAACGCCCCCAGCCGAAACATCGGGTCAGGCCCGCCGATGAGCTGCCCAGCTTTGATTCATCCTGTCCTTTCTGCCCGGGCAATGAGGAGATGACGCCTCCGGAGGTATTCCGGCTTCCCGTTTCGGACAAGGGGGCTCCGTGGGAGGTGAGGGTGGTGCCCAACCGCTTTGCCGCGCTCTGCGCGGGTGAAGATGGAAATATCGTGGAGGAGGGACGTCTCTTCCGCAAGATGGACGGCACCGGGGCCCATGAGGTCATCATTGAAACGCCCTCGCACAATACGCCCATGGCGTTGATGAGCTACGAACAGCTGGAGAAAGTGCTGATAACCTATCAGGAAAGATATAACGCGTTGAAAAAGGAAAAGTACCTGAAATTCATCACCATCTTCAAGAACCATGGCTGGGCTTCAGGCACTTCGCTGATACATCCGCACTCGCAGGTAGTCGCCACGCCCATCGTGGCGCCTTCTTATCACCATCAGTTTGACATCGCCCACGAGTATTATATGGACCGGGGCCGGTGTCTGTACTGCGATTTACTGGCCGGGGAACTGGAAAAGGACAGGAGAATCGTGGCCAAGACCGAGCAGTTTGTGGTCTTCCATCCTTATGCCTCACATGCTGCCTATGAGACGTGGATAATGCCCAGAGACCATTGCGCTTCCTTCGGCATCTTCCCTGATACGTATATGAACCAGCTGGCCAGGGCGCTGAAAAATGTTCTCCTCTGCCTGCATGAATCGCTGGACAATCCGGCCTTTAACCTGATGGTCGACAGTACGCTTACCGAGGATGAGGAAGACCCTTACTACCACTGGCATATCCGCATTGTCCCCCGCCTCACCACTATCGCTGGCTTTGAAATGGGTTCCGGCATTTACATCAGCACTGTCATGCCTGAGGACTCGGCAGGCCATCTGCAGTCCTGTTTTAAGAGGCTGATTAAAGAGGGAAAAATTTCCTCGGGATAGGCCTCCAACACTGCTGGTGCAGCGGCCAGAAGTCCCGCGGCAAAGGTATTATTTGTCTATAGCCGTTCTTTTGCTCACCCCCTGTGTCCCCCTCTCAAACAGGTTTATCTTTTACGCTCCATCTTTATAATGTTTGAGAGGGTGAAAGGATTGGAGAGGGAGCGGAGCCCTCTCTCCTCTAGACTCCCCTCTCCAGCCATTTATGCCTGTGGTTACTTGCCAGCGATTCTGGCTGGAGAGGGGTCAGGGGTGAGGCATCAACTGCCAACCAAAGGCAAATAAGAACCCAGGAGGCAGCGCTGGTTTATTCCATCCTGCTTTAGGTCAGGCGTTAAGTTCCTTTAGCGGTCGCCACCTGCCCAGGCTGAATAGCCGGGGGAAGAGCACTTTTCTGGTTTCCTCAATGATGAATAATGAGCCTCCGGCGAGCAGTGCTATACCCCATTTCTCCGCCGACAGAGGCACCGTGCGGAAGGCTACCTGCATGAACGGCGCGTAGACGGCAATCAGCTGCAGGGCTATGGCGCCGGCGATTGACAGGAGGAGCCAGCGGTTGCCTAAGATGCCCAGTCGGAAGACAGTGTACTCGTCCGAGCGCGCATTGAAGACGCGGAACCATTCAAAGGAGACCATGGTGCAGAAGGTGATGGTGCGCGCTTCTTCTATGCTCATTCTGGGCTCGGCCCAGCGAAAAACGAGAAAAGCACCGAGGCCCATGAATGCGGCCATGAAGATGACGCGGAGAAGCAGGCCGGGGTAGATTATGCCCACGCTGGGGTGGCGGGGTGGCTGTTTCAGTTCATCGCCGGCTTTAGGCTCCAGCCCCAGAGGCACGGCGACTGCGGTATCGGTGACCAGGTTCAGCCAGATAATCTGCACCGCCAGGAGCGGCGCCCGGCCGACGAAGAGGAGCGCCAGGGTCAAGGCAAGTAGTTCACCTATATTGGTGCTCAACAGGAAAAAGAGTACGTTGCGCAGCCGGTTGAAGATGGACCGGCCTTCCTCCACCGCCGCCACCACCGAGGCGAAGTTGTCGTCGGCCAGTATCATATCGGAGCCTTCTTTGGCCACATCGGTGCCGGTGATGCCCATAGCTATGCCGATATTGGCCGCTTTCAATGCCGGGGCATCATTCACGCCGTCGCCGGTCATGGCCACCACATGGCCGTGGCTCTTCAAGGCGTTGACAATGCGGAGCTTGTGCAGCGGCTCAATGCGGGCAAAGACCGATATTCCCTCCACCTGTTCATGCAGTTCATTATCGGTCATCTGCTGGAGTTCCAGGCCGGTCACCGTTTTCCCTGCTGGCAGGTCAAGCTGGCGAGCAACTGACTCTGCGGTAATCTTGTGGTCGCCGGTAATCATCACCACTTTTATGCCTGCCTGTTTGCACATTCGTACCGCTTCTCTGGCCTCTTCCCGGGGCAGGTCAGCCATGCCCGCCAGGCCGACAAATACCAGGTTGCCTCTGATATGCTCATCTTTCAGGTCCTCAAGCTCTGGCGGGTGTTCGGCATAGGCGGTGGCAATGACCCTCAGTGCCTGGCTGGCCATACTGGCGTTGGCCTGCATTATAATTTCAGCGTCCTTTTCGGTGAGGGGTAAAACCTGCTCGCCGTAAAGTTTAAACTTGCTGAGCGACAATATCTTTTCCACCGAGCCCTTGACATAAGCTACCCTGCCGCCATTGCGCGGGTGAAGGGTGGCCATATACTGTTTTTCGCTCTGAAAAGGTATCTCGTCCAGGCGGGGGTAAGCCTTTTCCAGCTTCTCCTTTTCCAGGCCCGCTTTGGTGGCCGCCACCAGCAGTGCTCCTTCCGTCGGGTCGCCGTAAATATCGCAGCACTCATTATTGTCTCTCCTGGTCAGGAAAGAATCGTTGCAGAGGGCACCTATGCGGAGCATCAGGTTGAGCGGGGGCTGAGTTTGTGGGTCAACAGGCTGACCGTCGCGGCGGAACTCACCTTGCGGGATGTAGCCTTCGCCGGTAACCTCAATCCACCGGCCGTCAACGAACAGGCGCTGCACCGTCATCTCGTTGAGGGTCAGCGTGCCCGTTTTATCCGAGCAGATGACCGTCGCTGAGCCCAGGGTCTCCACGGCCACCAGCTTGCGGATGATGGCATTGCGCCGGGCCATAATGCGCATGCCCACCGCCAGCACCATGGTCACCACGGCGGGCAGGCCCTCCGGTATAGCGGAAACGGCGGCGGCCACGGCCAGCAGGAATACCTCCAGCTTGTCCAGCCCCTTGAGCAGCCCGACCACCACCAGCAGGGCACAGATGCTGAGGAAAAGGACCACCAGATATCGGCTTAACCGGCTGATATTTTTCTGAAGAGGTGTTTTCTCCGTCTTGATTTCCTGAATGGCGGAAGCTATCCGCCCGATGTCAGTAGCCATACCGGTCCTGACGACCATGGCGGTGGCCCGACCGTAACTGACAATGGTGCCCATGTGCACCATGTTTTTTCTCTCCGCCAGCGGCACGTCTTCACCGATGGCATCAGTGAATTTGTCAACGGGCATTGACTCTCCGGTGAGCATGGCTTCATTTACTTTCAGGTTGGAGACTTCAATAAGTCTGGCATCGGCGGGGACACGGTCGCCCGTTTCCAGGAGCACGATGTCGCCGGGGACGACCTCGCGGGCGGAGACCAGCCTGATATCGCCATCGCGCCGGATGCGGGCTCTGGGGGCGGCCATCTGGATGAGCGTCTCCATCGCCTTCTCGGCGCGTGTCTCCTGTATGAAACCGATGATGGCATTGAGCACCAGCACGCCGAGGATTACGCCGGCGTCAAGAAAGTGCCCGACGATGAGGGAGATGATGGCGGCGACCATCAGGACGTAAATCAGCGGGCTGAGAAACTGCCGTAAAAAGACTATTACTGGCGGTGTCTTCTTCTTGCCCTTCAGCTCATTGGGGCCATACTGCAGCAGACGAGACCTGGCCTCGCTGGCGGCAAGGCCGGAGCGCCGGGAAGCAAGCGACTCCAGGGCTTCACTGATGGGGAGATTATGCCATAACACGTTCATGCTAGATAGTCAGGGTTTCCTGGCGGCAGAATTTAAGCAGCTCGGCGAAATTGCTGATTCTGGCGGCGTTATTGGTCTCCAGGAAGCCGTCATAGGTGAGGCTTATCCAGGGCTTCTGATAGGTGGCGCTGAACTTCTCTGACATGGCAGCCACGATGCCGCCGGGCATGCAGCCGTGAGGCATCACTGAAATTACGCCGGCGAACAGGGGAGATTCCATCCATTCCACGCCGCTGCCGATGCTGAGGACCGCCTCGCTGCCGCAGCGAGGGGATAAATATATGTCTGACTTGGCCAGTATGGCTGCCGTGGAAGGCTCTCTGCCGTTGAGTAGTTCGTGGTAGTGGCTGGAGACCCGGTGCTCATCGCGTTCCTGAACAAGTTTCTTCAGGTAGCTGGACAGCATTTTCCGGAAGTTGCGGTCTTTCACGGCGTCCTCAAGGTTGCGGTGCGCGGTGTACTTCAGCCACTCGCCAACCGGGGAAACGATGACTTCAAGGCCCGCCGCCTCGCATTCTTTGACCAGGTCGCGGTTGCTGAACCGGTTGGAGCGCAGGTATATCTCGCCATTGATGCCAATGAGGGGTCGCGGCGGCAGTTCTGGGTCAATGAGAGATTTGAAGGCGGCGGTTGCCTGCTGCAGCACGTCGTAGAACCGCTCTTTGCGGCGGACCCGCGCGGCAATGTGTTTCAGGAATTCAGCGAACAGGACTTCAGCGGCTCCCTTTTCCTTCTCATAAGGGCGGGTGCGCCAGAGGAGACGCTGCAGGCCATCGACAGCCACGATGCTGTTCCAGGCAAGGCGGGTGAAGCCCGGCTCAAGGTTCAGGTCGCGGTAGGCGTTATTGGAGACCGAGGCTATCATGGGCAGGTCAAAGCCGAGCTCTTTCAGTATTCGCCCTTGCTCGACCACATATTTGCCCAGCCGGCATGGCCCATAAGCGCCGGCCATGAACCCCTCATAATCTTTCAGGTTATCGCCGCAGTCGTGGCAGAACTTTATAAAATCACCAAGAGTGACGCGATAGGGAAGACATTCTGTTCCCGAGGTTACCTGGTTGCTGAGAAGGAGGGTGTGTTCATCGGGTTCGGGCAGCACCATGGCCCGGGCGCCGGAAGCATTGACCGCCTCGGCGATGACGTCGGCGTGGGGGCACATTCTGGGGAGGAGCAGCGTCTTCTGCGGATTGATGATGGCGGAAGCGCCGCGGTATACGTAACGGCCAGTCTCTGGAAGATGCTTTGTAGACTGGGCATAGCTTTTAATCGTGTCCACGTAGGCCTCAAGTCGGGTAACAATGCCCGCCTCGGCGGCATGTTCGTCGATTTCCAGCTCGCCGAGCGGCTTGCCCCCCATGATGTCGGCCAGCATGTTCAGCATGAAGGAGTTGGGGCCGCAGCCGAAGTTGGTGAGGGCCAGCCCGTAAAGCTGCCGGTCCTTGACTGTTATCTCACCGCCGGCAATGAATTTGCTCTCGTAATGCCAGTAGGGGCGGTCGGAGTATGCCTTGGGGTTGACGGCTTCCAGGGGCAGGAAGTCGAGCGGCACAGGCACCACGCCGAGCTGGGCCAGCTTTTCGGCGATGCCCAGATTGGCCCCCGAGTCCTGGGACATATAGGCGCGGGAGAAAAGCACCACGCCGAGATGGTCGCTTTCATGAAGCTGCTTGAGCAGCTTTTTCCCCATGGCCAGGCAGTCGGTCTTGAACTGGCGCTGCGTCCTGATGCCGGCGAGGGCGGCCTTTTTGCCCTGTTTGCGCCCGAATCCCAGCTTTGCCGCCACGCTGGTCAGATTCTTAATCGTTTCCTCATCACCCAAGCTGAAATCAATAATCGGCGTCAGCAGGCGGTCGCCCAAATCCAGCACATGGCGCACAATGAACGGTGACGCCTGGACCAGAGGGCAGGCATATTTCTGGTTTTCGGCACCTTCTTTGTTATCCAGGCGCAGGAAACAGGGGTAGAGAATATAATCAACTCTGTCTTTAATGGCGGCGATATGCCCGTGGAGCAGCTTCAGCGGGAAACAGCTGTCAGTATAGCTCAGCTCCGCGGCCTGCTCCATGATTTCCTTGGTCGTCTTTGATGACAGGACAACTCTGGCGCCAAGCGTGTTCAGGAAACCAAGCAAAAGCGGGGCATAGTCATAGGCCAGAAGGGCGCGGGGGATGCCCACCACCGGGCCAGTGCCCGCACCTTCTTTATAATCGCGAAAGAGCAGTCTCTCGCGTTCATCAAAGGCAGTTTTCTGGCGGGCGTGGCTGGCGGCGCTGTCATAGCGGTCACAGCGGCTGCCATAGAAAGTGGCCTTCTCATTGGCCAGCTGCATTCGGGTGATGGTGCAGTTGTTATCGCACACCTGGCAGATGAAGGTGGAGAGCTGGCACTGGCCATCGACCGCTTCTTGAAATCCCTTGAATTTTGAAGGCTGGCCGTTCATTCCTTCCCGGGCCAGCATGGCAGCGCCAATGGCGCCGCTCACCTCGCGGTGCTCGGCCACAGTCAGTTTTCTACTTTCAAGCTGCTGATGGAAGGCGGACACCACCGCCTGATTGTAAAAGACGGCACCGGTAAGGATGACCTTCTCGCCGAGCTTGCGGTGCCCCACCACTTTGGAAAGGTAGTTCTTGGCGATGGAGTTGGCCAGGCTGGCGGTGATGACTTCAAGGGGCACGCCTTCCTGCTGGGCAGAGGCGACCGCCTGCCCCATGAAGGCGGCGCACCTTGTCCCCAGGTCAATAGTATAAGGGGCGTTGAAAGACAGGCTGGCGAACTCGCCGTTGTGCACCGAGATGTCCAGCATCTCCGCCAGCTCATCAATGAAGCTGCCGGTGCCGGCGGCGCAGGCCTTGTTCATCTGGTAGTCAACCACCACCCCATTGCGCTTGATGACCAGCTTGGAGTCCTGCCCCCCAATCTCAATGATGTCGGCTTCGGGGTCTATCTCAACCGCTGCCCTGGTCTGGGCGGTGATTTCGTTCTTGATAAGGTCGGCGCCGATGAAGCTGCCTACCAGATACCTGCCCGAGCCGGTGACGCCCACGCCGGCAATTTTGATATGGGACGCGCCGTCAAGGAGCAGGTTGCGGAAGACCTGTTTCACCGCTTCAATGGGCCGGCCGGCGGTCATCAGGTAGTTCTTGGCCAGCACCTCGGTGCCGGTCTCATCCAGGATAACCGCCTTGGTGCTGGTGGAGCCGACGTCAACGCCGAGGTAGCCGGAGCCGGGCTCGGTGATTTTCAGGCCGGCGCCGTTGCCCGGCACCGCCACTTTTCCCAGCCCGGGCATTTCAAAATAGTCCTGGCGGGCATCGGCCTCGGGGAGCGGGCGTATTGTGGAATTCCTTTCCTTTGCCAGCAGGGCAGACCCGAGCGCTTCAATATGGCGGTAATTTTCGGGAACGGTGACCCGGGCCTCGTGGCCGTTTCGCGCCGAGATTGCCTCATTGAGTGCCCGGACAATGGCCTTGTTGGCCGCCACCCCGCCCACAAAGTAAACAGGCTCGGCAAAGAAGCCTTTCTTCAGTGAAGCCACCATGCGGGCGATGCTCTCGCAGAGGGCATAGAGCATGGCTTCCACGGAGACACCTTTCTGCTGCAAATGAATGAGGTCGCTCTTGGCAAAGACGCTGCACCGGGCGGCGATGCGGGGCGGGTCGCCCTGGCATTTCAGGGCGAGGCGGGAGAAGTCTTCAAGGCTTATGCCGAGTCGGTATGCCTGCTGCTCCAGGAACCTCCCTGTGCCGGCGGCGCAGAGCGGGTTTGAGGAGACCTGCCACGGTTTTTTCAGCCCGTCTTCTAGGACGATGACCGTGGAGGTCTGGCCGCCAATCTGGACTATGGTCTTCACCTCGGGGAATAAGCTGAGCAGCCCAGAGGCGATGGCCAGTGAGCTGCTGTATTCCGCCCAGTTGAATTCTGCGGGGATAGAGTCTCTGCCGGAGCCGGAAACACCGGCGCCGCCGATGCTGTCCAGCGGCACCACCTCGCCGAGCCGGGAAAGCAGCGCATTGACAGCTGCCTTGGGGTTGGTGATTATCCTTTCGTTATCAAGTCGGGCGATACGGTTTTGCTCATCAATGAGGCAGAGTTTGGCGTTAACCGAGCCGACGTCTATTCCCAGTGAATATTTCATTTTGACAACAGCCAATTCTAGCAAAAGTCAGCGGTTTTGTGAAGGCAGAAGCCCGATATCTCAGCCCCGCAAAATCAGTCCACCACCGGCACGTAGATTTCACCCTTGAGCGGGTAAATCACCTCCAGGAAGACGGTAATCGATTTCTTGCTTTCATCTTCTTCAGCGGTGTTGCGGAAGAGCAGAGTATAGGTATCGCCCTGGGCCTGACTGGCGGTGAAGGAAAAGCGCTCGGCCTCGGCTGAGCGAAATACTTGCGACTTGCCGGTGATGCGGAAATCTACGGTATCGCCCTTCTCCAGATAGAAAAAGCCATCCACCTTATCGCCGTCAGCCAGCTTGAGCAGTATGGCCACTTCCTGCGCGGCGTCCACCTTGAAGCTTATCTGTTTCATCTGCCAGGAGGTGCCAAGTTGTACCGACTTCACGATATTGAGATTGGCCTGGGAGGATGATGTTGCCGAGCTCTGCGTTAGCTGGGATATTTCATTGCAGCCGGAGAAGGGAAGGAGAATGGTGAGCAGAATGATGGCGATGATGACCTTTTTGCGCATAGCTGAGACCTCACTTATCTATGTCCTGTTGACCATTATACACTGAACTGGGCAAGAAAAGAATAACCTTTACACCGGGTACTATTTGCCTGTGGTTGTTCTTTCGCTCACCCCCTTGCTCCCCCTCTCAAACAGGTTCGTCTTTGGAGTTCCATTTCAATAATGTTTGAGAGGGGGGAAAGAATTGGAGAGGGGGAGGAGCCCCCTCTCACTTATAACTCCCCTCTCCAGCCATTAAAGCCCGCGGTCATTTACCAGTGATTCTGGCTGGAGAGGGGTCAGGGGTGAGGCGCTAGCTGTCAACCAGAGGCAAATAGAACCTTTACAGCTTCTGGCTTGACGGGCGGGCAGGGATGAAATTAGACTTAGGTTGGCGCAGCGTGATTTGAATCGCTGGCCACAAGGAGGCTGCCAATGAAACCGCAGGTACCGATTATTTCAGTAAAGGGTAAACCATTTGAGCGTGGCAGGCAATATGGTTCGCAGGCACGGAACCTGATACAGAAGAACCTGGAACTGTATTTTGACCTGTGGGGCTCGTTGTGGGGTGCCAAGCGCCCGGAGGTGCTGAAGCACTGTGGCAGGCTGGTGCCGATAATCGGTGACTATGATGCGGAAATACTGGAAGAGTTGCAGGGCATTGCCCGAGGGGCAGGCCTGCCCCTGGAAGAAATCGTGGCGCTGAACGCCCGCTATGAGATGGTGTTTGCCCAGAGCGCCGTGGCTGGGACTGCTGGTGGCTGCACATCAATAACCGCCATGCCCGAAGTAACCGTTAACGGCCATACCTTACTGGGGCAGAACTGGGACTACAAGCAAAGGTTTCAGGGGTTGAGCGTCATTCTGGAGGTTGAGAGAGAGAACGGCCCGAACGTCGTGATGCATACGGAGGCGGGCGCCATTGCTCACAAGGGAATGAACTCGGTGGGGCTGGGGGTCTGTCTCAACGCCCTGGTGTCCAGTCGTGATAGGTTTGAGGTGACCACGCCTTTTCTCATCGTGGGGCGCGCCGTGCTGAATGCCGACAGCTTAAGCCGGGCCATAAAAGTCGTTCTGAACGCCAAGGTAACAGTGTCGTTCAACCTCCTTATCGCTCATGCCGACGGCGAGGCGATAGACCTGGAGGTATCACCGCTGGACGTCGGCTTCCTGCATCCCGATAGCGGCATCCTTACCCACAGCAATCATTTCATCGCGCTGAACAATCGACCCGATATGGTTGATGTTTTCAAGGCGACCGCCCCCGACACTTTATTCCGTGCTCAGCGGGCGCGACATCTTATTGAGCTGGAGCGGGGGAAGATTGATGTTGGCAGCTTCCAGCGCGTGCTGCGCGACCACTTCAGCTACCCCAATTCCATCTGCCGGCATGTTGATACGAGAGAAGAGGAGCCACGGCACCTGGCCACACTGTCATCGGCTATCATGGACCTGACAGCAAGGACATTTTATCTGACCGAGGGCACGCCATGTCAGAACGAATATTATAAGCTGACGCCGCTTTGCTTGTGGGAAGAATAAAAAATCATAGCCGCAGCAAGTATCAAGTGCGAACCTTCAGGGGGATATCAGGAAATATGACTACTAATGTCTCAGAAATAACGAGGCTAGTCTATTCGGGGCTTGAACAGAACGGATATAGGGGAAGAATTGTCTCTATCAAACATATTGCTGATTTGAAAGAGGAGATTGAGGCTCATTACAACGGGGGGGTTCTTGATAAGGCCCTCTACCGTGAATATTCTCTGGCGAGCTTTGAATCTGCGGCTCCGGAAGATTTTCCCGCCGCCAAGTCCTTGATAATAATTGCGGCTCCGCAGCCTCAGTACCGGGTGAAGTTCAACTACGGAGGAAGATTATTTCACCTTATCATACCTCCGACCTATTCTCACCACACCGATGAAACGGTGGGTAATTTACTTTCCGATATACTTAAAGCAAAGGGATTCCATCTTCGTCCCGCTTTTTTGCCTTTTAAATTGCTGGCGGTTCATAGCGGGCTGGCCAAATACGGGAAAAACAATATTTCCTATATCGGAGGCCTGGGAAGCTTCTACAGGCTCAGGGCCTTCCTTACCGACCTGCCAGCTTTTGAGGACAGCTGGCATGGCCTGCAGTTGTTAGAACAATGCAACCAATGCAAAGCTTGCATTAACAAATGTCCAACCGGGGCTATTGTTGAGCACCGCTTCTTGATTCAGGCAGAGAAGTGCCTTACCTTTCACAATGAAAGAAAGGGCGAATTCCCTGACTGGATTGAACCTTTCTGGCACAACTGTTTGATTGGATGTATGAGATGTCAATCAGTCTGTCCGGCGAATAAAAGACTCTTTAGCTGGTTTGAAGAGAAGGAAAGTTTCACCGAGGAAGAAACCGGGCTTATACTAAAAGGGGCTTCTCCCTATCAACTCCCCAGGGTGACCATAGGCAAGCTGTACCGGCTCTCTTTATTAGATGACATTAACGTACTGCCGAGGAACCTGAACGCTTTGCTCGGACAGTGTGAAAGCAGGTAACCGACCAGGTTCCTTCACCGCTTCTCGGCCTTGGCCTTGGCGATGAGCTCGTCCTCCTGCTTGACGTCTGCCAGAGTCTTAGCCTTGACCTCAGGCGGAGGCGTTTCCAGGCCGTACTTCCACTTCAGGAAACGCAGCCCGGTGATGGGATAGAGGGCGGCTATGAGCACATCACCGATATCGCTGGACAAGCCCTTGACCAGCTCCCTTGCCTGGTCCAGTTCCGGCTCAATTATGTCCGCCGGCCGGCCGGTTATCGGCTCCTGGCCGCGTTTGTAGTGTTTGAGGACCATCTTCTGCACCTCGGGGTCGATTGGCGCGGGCGGTCGGCCGTAGAGCCCATAGCAGTAGTCCATCACCTGCGTTGAGACCAGCTTGTACCTGCCGGCAAGGACGTTCTGTACCGCCTGCACCCCGACAATCTGGCTGGTGGGGGTGACCAGTGGGGGGTAGCCAAGCTCTTTTCTGACTTTGGGCACTTCCTCATAGACTTCGTCAAGGCGGTCGAGGGCGTTGGACTGCCGCAGCTGCGCTACCAGGTTGGAAATCATGCCGCCGGGAGTCTGGTGCACCAGGACGTTGGTATCTATTATAGACATCCGCGTGGTGTTCAGGAAATCGCGGTACTTGGGGGCGACTGACTCAAGGTATTCGCCTATCTTGAGCATCCGGGCCAGGTCCAGGCCGGTATCGCGGGGCGTGCCCCGCAGCGCCACGATGAGCGGTTCTATCGCCGGGTGCGAGGTGCGCAATGCGAAAGGTGCCACGCAGGTGTCAACCATATCCACCCCTGCTTCCGCGGCCTTGAGGAGGGACATGGAGCCCATGCCGCTGGTATAGTGGGTGTGCAGCAGAATGGGCACCTTGACCGTTTTCTTCAGGGCGGAGACCAGCGTGTAGGCGTCATCGGGGGCAATCAGCCCCGCCATGTCCTTGATGCAGATGCTATCGGCCCCCATGCCTTCAAGTATTCGCGCCTTTTTTAGATAATAGTCCAGGTTGAAGACTGGCCCGCCCATTTTGGGCTCGGTCAAAGAGTAACAGATGGATAGCTGGGCGTGCTTGCCGCATTCCTTTACCGCCTTGCAGGAGGTCTCCAGGTTGCGCTCATCGTTTACAGCGTCAAAAATGCGGAAGATGTCTATGCCGCATTTGGCGGCGTGCTTGACAAAGGCGATGACGACGTCGTCGGCATAGTTACGATAGCCAACTAAATTCTGTCCGCGGAGGAGCATCTGCAGGGGGGTATTTGGCATCAGCTTTTTCAGAGCGCGCGGTCTGTCCCAGGGGTCTTCATTTAAAAAGCGGCAGGCAACATCAAATGTAGCGCCGCCCCAGACCTCCATAGAATAGAACCCGGCTTTGTTCATCTCCGCGGCAATAGGCAGCATATCTTCGGTTCGCATACGGGTGGCCAAGTTAGACTGATGCCCGTCACGTAAAGTTAAATCAGTGATTTTCAGGGGGTTCTTGGTTGGTGTACCCTTCATTATGCGCTGACCTCCTAAAACTAGCAGTAATATTAAAGTTCCTTACTATTTTACATGGTTCGTTTATGATTGGCAAAAGATATGGCCGGGCACACACGCTGACGGAATTTTACAAACACGACGGCGATAACGTAGAATGCCTGAGGGGTTTGGGTTTGTTAGCTATTCTCATGAGGAGGGCTTCTTCTGATTCCCGACGGTCAGAGCAGATTAAGTTCAGCGCCAGACGGGCAAGCTATCTTTTACGGCTGGATTATCGTTGCCGCCAGCACCATTGTCATGTCAATGCACGTTGGGCTGATGTACAGCTACGGTGTCTTCTTCAAGCATTTGATTGCTGATTTCGGCTGGAGTCGGGCAGCCACCTCGGGCGTACACTCCCTATTTATGGTAGTCCACGGTGCCTCTGCCGTTTTAATGGGGTGGCTGGCGGACAGAATCGGCCCGGCCAAAGTAATGGCGGGGTGTGCTTTCATCGGCGGACTGGGGCTGGCGCTCACCAGCCAGGTAAATGCGTTGTGGCAGTTTTATGTGACTTACGGGTTGATTTTTGGCACCGGCGAGGGCGGTGGTTTCACCACCACCACCTCGACCACGGCCCGCTGGTTTCTCAGGCGTCGTGGACTGGCCCTGGGCATTGTCGCCAGTGGTGCCGGCATTGGCACCCTGATTATAGCGCCGGTTTCTGAGCGTCTCATCGACGCCTTTGACTGGTCAACGGCATACCTGGTTCTGGCGGCGGCAACCTGGGTGATTATGATTCCAAGTGCCCTTATGCTGCGGCGTGACCCGGCGGCAAAGGGACTTCGCCCTTATGGTTCGGATGAGGCCACAATCGCATTGGAGAAGGTTGAGCAGAGAACAAGGGGCGGCGCCGAAACCGGCATCACCCTGAAAGTGGCGGCACGTTACAAACCGCTGTGGATGCTGTTTATCATCTATTTTCTATTCAACTTTTGCCTGCAGATGGTGATGGTACATCTGGTGAATTACGCTACTGATATCGGCATTGCGTCACTGATTGCCGCCACCTTCATCAGCATAATAGGCATCGGCAGCTTTATCGGTCGGTTGCTCATGGGTACTGCCTCCGACCGCATGGGTGCCGATAACGCCCTGATGGCCTCCTGTATCATCATGATGTCTGCCCTGACTTTTCTTGTCTTTACCCGGGAGCTGTGGATGTTCTACCTTTTCGCCATGGTCTTCGGCTTTGCCTATGGCGGTGAAGTACCACAGATGCCAGTGCTGGTCGGGCGTTTTTTCGGTCTGCGCGCCGCGGCTGCCCTGGTCGGGGTAATAGTTTTCGGCTCCACCATTGGCGGCGCCTGTGGTGCCTGGGTGGGGGGAAAGGTCTTTGACGTGACGCAGAGCTACCAGCATGCCTTCATCATCGCCATAGCCATCAGCGTCATTGCGGTGATGTTGACCATCGTGCTGAAAAAGGTCAGGTCTGTGGTTCAGAAATAAATGCCTTGGCTGGCACTGGAAGGGTTTTGCTTGCTTTTAGTTGCTCCCACATACTCACCCCCTTGCTCCCCCTCTCAAACAGGTTCTTCTTTGCACCCCATTTCGATAATGTTTGAGAGGGGGAAAGAATTGGAGAGGGAGCTCCGCCCCCTCTCATCTACACTCCCCTCTCCAGCCATTAAAACCCGCAGTATTTTGCCAGTGATTCTGGCTGGAGAGGGGTCAGGGGTGAGGTAAGCACATAACAACCAAATACAAATAAAACTGCCGGACACGTTTCTTGTTATTACCGTGGGAAAGGTTTATAATTCTGTCCTGATTGCAGTTAATATAAAACTGATTGCGGCTCATATCTGACAGAAGTCGCCTTGAAAGGATAAGGTTATTAAAGGACGTGGGGTTCTGACCTGGCTGATGGGGCTTTTGCCTCTTTTCGTTATCGCTCACTTCGCTCATCATCTGATGATGGCGTTGCTTTCACCGCTTCTCCCTTTCATCCGCAGTGACCTTGCTCTCTCATATACTCAGGTGGGCGGGTTACTCTTTGCCTATAATATTTCCTATGGTATCAGTCAGCTTCCGGCTGGCTGGGCAGCTGACCGCCTTGGTCCCCGTATTATACTCACGGCTGGCGTGGCCGGGGTGGCTTTGGCCGGGCTGCTGATAGGTCTGGCGCCGAACTACGTGGTGCTGGCGCTTTTTCTGGTTATTCTGGGGCTGATGGGGGGCGGTTACCATCCGGCGGCATCACCGCTGGTCTCTGCTTCCGTCAAGCCCGAGCACCGCGGCCGGGCGCTCGGCATACATCAGATAGGGGGCACAGGGAGCTTTTTTCTGGCACCTCTCATCGCCGCTGGAATTGCCAGCGCCCTGGGCTGGCGAGGCTCCTTCCTGGCCATATCTATTCCGGCTATAGCCTTTGGTATCGCCTTTCACATACTCCTGGGACGGAGAGGGTATACGGCCGCGGCGCCGAAGAAGGCCACAGCTGTTGCTGCGGTGAAGCCATCTGAACCTGGCGACATGCGCCGGTTGATAGCGATTATTGCCATAGGCATTGCCAGCATGGTGCTGGTATATTCCACTCTCCAGTTCGTATCGCTATATGCTGTTGATGTGCTTGGTGCCAGTAAAGAGGCAGGCGCGGCGCTGCTTTCCATCGCTTACTTTGGCGGCATCTGGGGCGGTCCCCTTGGTGGCTACCTGTCCGACCGTTTCGGACGGATTCCGGTGGTAATAGCCGTCGGCCTGGTCGCCGGGCCAGCGATATACCTCTTAAATTACGTATCCATGGGCTTCAGCCTTTACGCCGTGCTGCTGCTCATGGGCACGGCGATGCATTTGGGCATGCCGGTGGTGGAGTCTTACATTATCAGCCACATCTCACCGCAGAAGCGCTCCACGGTGCTCGGCCTGTACTATATGGGCAGTCGCGGCGGGCCGGCCATCACTCTGCTGCTGGGCTATCTGATTGACACTTACCAGTTTTTTGCCACGTTGTCCGGGGTGGCGCTGGTCATGTTCGCCGTGGCTCTGGTCTGTACCGTTATGCTCTGGGGCAAGCGCGAGTCAGACGACACTGGTCAGGAATCCACCCAGAGCCATGCTGAACCTCCTAGCCTTCAGAAAATCAACCGCGGGCGCTACACTTGATTTCCCTTAGACTATCCATTGAAGATATCTTGCTAAATGCTTTTGGGCGAGAGGCTGGCTATTATTCCGGCTCTTTCATCTGCCCCCAGCGGGCGATGTACTTCTCTTTAGCCTGAGGGTTGACGATGGCTCTGGGCCATTCGCCGCGCATCACACGCGCCACCTCCAGGACGGGACGGTGCCAGCGCTCCGCCTCCGAGTCCGGGGAATAAAAGGCGGAGTGGGCGGTGCTGATGAAGTTTTCCAGCGCGAACAGGGGGCTGTTGGGGTCGGGGGGTTCCGGGTCCATGACATCCAGCGCGGCCATGGCAATCCTGCCTTCTTTGAGGGCCTGATAGAGGGCCGCCTCGTCAACGAAGCCGCCGCGGGCGGTGTTTATCAGGCAGGCAGTGGGCTTCATTTGAGTGAAGGCAGCGCGGTTGAATATTTTTCTGGTCTCACCGGTCAGTGCTGCGTGTATGGAAATGAAGTCGGCTTCACG
>VGOH01000006.1 GCA_016875955.1 Chloroflexota bacterium | reverse complement strand
AGATATCGGAAACAGGGTTCCGTCCGGTCATCACCTACGAGAGCCTGGGCGAAGAGGCTGATATCGCCTATCACCTGGGCGAACAGATGCTGGAGCAATACCCCGACCCGGCGCAGAGGGCGGAAAAGATATTTTACTACGTGCGCGACCGCGTCCAGTATACGCCGGACAAAGACCAGTTCCAGTATGATGAGTTTGCCCAAAATGCCGACGAACTGGCCGATAAGATAGCTCAGGGCAGCCTTGCCCACGGCGACTGCGAGGACAGCGCGGTGCTGCTGGCCGTGATATATAAAGGCGCCGGCTACCGCTCGGCGATTGCCGTTGCCCCCGGCCACACCGCCGCCATGGTCTATCTCCCTGAATATAAAAAAGGCAATGTTTTCAAGCTGAATGGAGAAGACGGATGGGTCTGGGCGGAGGCTACTGGCCGCAACAATCCGCTGGGCTGGGTGCCCAAAGAATTTGTCGGCGAGGAGCTCTATGCTTATGAAATAAAGGATGAGCGCGTCACCCGCGCTGGGCCAACCGAGGCGCCGGCCGCCATCATTACCGATAAGGATGGAGGCAGCGCCTCATTTCCCGTCCCGTTCTTCAGCATCATCATTCTGCTGTGGTTTATCTCCCGCCTGTTCCGGCGGCGTGCCTAATCACAATCCGTCAGCTTGCCGTCAGTGCGGGCCAACAGGTATAATAGTTACGAACGTTTTTGGGAGGACAGGTGATTTTATGGACCAGTTCGGACCGGAAAAAATCAGAAATATCGCCCTGCTTTCGCACGCGGGCGCGGGCAAGACATCGGCCGCGGAAGCCATGCTCTTCACCGCCAAGGCAATTAATCGACTGGGCAAAGTTGACGACGGGTCGAGCACCTCAGACTACGACCCCGATGAGATAAAGCGCAAGATAAGCATCAATCTGAGCCTGTTGCCCTGCCAGTGGCAGGACACCAAAATCAACATCATTGACACCCCCGGATACAGCGATTTCATCGGCGAGGTGAAGGCAGGCATACGGGTCAGCGAAGGGGCGGTGGTGGTCATCTGCGCGGCTTCCGGCGTGGAGGTGGGCACGGAGCAGGCCTGGGGGTACTGCCAGGAAGCCGGTCTGCCGCGCCTCATCTTCGTGAACAAGATGGAGCGCGAGAACGCCGATTTTTTCAAAACGGTCAATGATATTCAGGGCAGGTTCGGCCCCAGGTGTCTGCCGGTACAGATACCCATCGGCGCCCACAATGATTTTCAGGGCATCGTGGACCTGCTGACGTTGAAGGCTTATACCGGCTCGCCGCCGAAAGAAGGGGAAATTCCAGCCTCGCTGCAAGGCCAGGTGAGCACGTATCGCGAGAAACTAATTGAAGCGGCGGCGGAAACGGAAGACGCCCTCATTGAGAAATATCTGGGCGGTGAGGGGCTGACTCCGGAGGAAATCACCAACGGACTGAAAAAAGCCGTGGCCAGCGGCAGTTTCTTCCCTATCCTGGCCGGCTCAGCACTGCAGAACGTGGGCATTGACCGGCTTCTGGACGCCATGGTCAACTACCTGCCCTCTCCAGCGGAGCGCGAGGTGGCGGCATTGGTCGGTGCCAAGGAGGAAAAAATCAAGACCAGTGCTGACGGGCCTCTGGCCGCGCTCGTCTTCAAGACGACGGCCGACCCATATGTCGGCAAGCTCACCTACTTCCGGGTTTACCGCGGCGCCATTGATAGCAACTCCCAGATATGGAATGCCAGCCGGGGCAGCGCCGAGCGAATTGGCCAGCTCTTCACGCTGCGGGGCAAGAATCAGGAGCCGGTGGCCAAGGTCAGCGCTGGTGACATCGGGGCGGTGGCCAAGCTTAACGTGACCAGCACCGGCGATACGCTTTCCACCCAGAACAAGCCGGTCAAGCTTGCTCCTATTGTTTTCCCACAGCCGGTCTTTGATGAAGCCGTCTCCCCCAAGACCAAAGCTGACCTGGATAAACTGGGGACAGCGCTGTCCCGCATCACCGAGGAAGACCCGACACTGCGTGTGCGCCGTGAATATGACACCGGTGAGACACTGCTTTCCGGCATGGGGGATACCCAGCTTGCCGTAGCCGCGGAGAAGATGCAGCGCAAGTTTGGCGTCAGCGTAATACTGGAGACCCCCAAGGTCCCTTACAAAGAGACCATCACCGTACCCGTGCCGAATGCCGAATACAAGCACAGAAAACAGACCGGCGGCCACGGCCAGTACGGCCATGTCATCATGGAACTGGAGCCCCTGCCGCGCGGCACCGGCAACGAGTTCGCCGAAAAGGTTGTTGGCGGGACAGTGCCCAAAAACTACATACCGGCGGTGGAGAAAGGCTTCAATGAAGCGATTCAGGACGGCGTGCTGGCACACCATCCGGTGGTGGATGTAAGGGCCACGCTTTACGACGGCAGCTTCCACCCGGTGGACTCCTCAGAGATATGTTTCAAAATTGCCGGGGCGCAGGCGTTCAAGAAAGGGCTTGCCCAGGGGCATCCCATCCTGCTTGAGCCCATCGTGAATATCCGCATAACCGTCCCCAACGACCTCACCGGCGATATTATCGGCGACCTCAACACCAAGCGTGCCCGGGTACAGGGGATGAACCCGTCAGGCAATATCAATATTATTGAGGCCCAGGTGCCGCTGGCGGAAGTGCTGCGCTACGCCATTGACCTGAAGTCAATGACCCAGGGCAGGGGCACCTACACCATGGAATTCAACCGCTACGAAGAGGTGCCGGCGCAAATCAGCCAGAGGCTAATCGCCCAGAAGGCAGAAGAAAAGCCTGAACGCTAAAGGCACTGTTGCATATGGTTATTCTTTTGCTCACCCCCTTGCTCCCCCTCTCAAACAGGCCTGTCTTCTGCACTCCATTTTAATCATGTTTGAGAGGGGGGAAGAATTGGAGAGGGGGCGAAGCTCCCTCTCCTTTATACTCCCCTCTCCAGCCATTAAAGCCTGTGGTCATTTAGCAGCGCTTCTGGCTGGAGAGGGGTCAGGGGTGAGGCGTCAACAGCCAACCAAAGGCAAACAGAACCCCATTAGAGGACACCCGCTTAAGTGGCCCGTATTTCCTGGCGCATGAACAGGATATAGCTCACGGCAAAGCACACCGCGCTAAGGCTGATCAGTCCCGTGATGTGGGGCCAGACAACGAGAATGCTCTGGCCCAGGCTCAGGGGGTTGCGCAGCCAGTAAGGCTGAATGCTTGAGGTCACCATGCCCAGAGTCCGCACCAGCGGCACCAGTATGACGGTGGTCGCTTCCTGGAACAGATAATTGGGTGAAAACAGCAATATCGTCCGCTGCAATTCGTAGTTGCGAACCACCTCCGCCTGAACACCCTCGGCAGTCGGCACCAGAGCGTTGGCGATTGCGGGAGCGATGAGCATGATGAAGATGCTGAAGAACAACCAGAGCGCCAGCGAGAACAGCAGCGAGGCCGCCACCCGGCGAAACAGGATGGAAAATAATATCGCCAGCCCCATCCAGAATGCCCCGTAGAATATAGTCACGACAAAGTATAAAAATAACCTGATGACCTCTTCATGTGTCGGCGGCACTCCAATCATTCTCATCCCATAGCCGGAGACCAGCAGCAGCATCGTGCCCACCATAATGGAGAGTATGACTACACCGGCCAGGAACTTGCCATTTATCACGCTGTCCCGGTAGATGGGCTGGGACAGTACCCGGCTGAGAGTGCCGCTGCTTCTCTCGCTGTTGATAGCGTCAAAGCCCAGGGCAATGCCGATAAGGGGGACAAGCAGGGAGACGAGATAGGAGAGCGACGGTATTGGCACCTGGACTCCGGCCGTAGTGAACAGGCCCAGAAATACTATTCCCTGGGGCAGGTTAGCCGCACGGATACCCTGCGCGGCCGCCATCAAACCGGTGATGCTGAGAACAGTCACCAGTAACATAAAACCCAGAAACCGGATGCTGGTGACGTAATCGGCTAACTCTTTACGAATAATAGCAACCATAACCTATCTATTCCTCGCGGAAATACTTCATGTAAATATCATCCAGGGAAAATTCCTGAATCTTCATCTGAATCAGGGGGTAGTTATTCTCAACGACGGCTTTGGAAACCTGCCGCCGTAAATCGGCCTCAGTGCTGATGCTGAGCACATTACCCTTGGCCTCAACCCCAAGCACACCTTTAAGGCCGCGTATCACCTTAATCAGCTTCTCGCCTGGATTCTCGGTTTCCACCTCAATCTGGAAGCGGCCTCCGGCCAGAGCCTCCCGACCCAGCTTGTCAATGGCACCCTGAATCACCATCTTGCCTTTAGCCAGAATGCCGATGCTGTGGCACACCCGCTGTACCTGATATAACTGGTGGGAAGAGAGCACCACGGTGGTGCCCGCCTTGGGCAGGGCGGCAATCAGGTCAAGCAGCTGGTTAATTCCTTTCGGGTCCAGGCCGGCGGTTGGTTCATCAAGGAAGACCAGCCTCGGCCTTTTAATCAGCACCTCGGCAATGCCCAGCCTCTGCTTCATGCCGCGAGAGAATTTGCCCACCGTTTTTTCAATCTTCCGCTTCGGCCCCAGCGCTTCCATTATCTCACTTTCGGTCAGGCCGACCATCTTAAGCACCTCATCCGTCCGCTGGTTAGCCTCGTTATAGCTGATGCCATTCAGGTCAGCGATGAACCGCAGGTTTTCCCGCGCGGTCATGTTCTCATAGAAACCAACTCTTTCCGGCAGATAGCCGACCTGCCGTTTTACCTTGAGCGGCTCTCGGGTGGGACTAAAACCAAGCACGCTGACCGAGCCTTCAGCCGGCTCGGTCAGGCCCAGCATCATCAGGATGGTCGTCGTTTTGCCGGCACCGTTTGGGCCGAGCAGGCCAAATACCTCGTTTGCCTTCACCTGAAGGTTGAGGTGGTCCACGACGGTCACCCCGTCATAGCGCTTGGTCAGTCCCTGTGCTGATATGGCTAACGTTTCGCTCATAGTTTATCGCCGGCTGAACCGCATGAAGATAACCACCAGCCCCATAATGACGATAGCGATGATGACGACACCAATCCACCCCCATATGGTGGGCGTCTCCACCGTAACCCGGATATCTATCTTTTCCGAGGTCTTCTGAACTCCGGAAGCCCGGACGCTTATCATATAATCGCCGGCAATTGTTTCCGGCGGTGGCGTAATATCCATCTCTACATTCTGCGTCGCAAACGGCTCCAGTACGTCCACCTGTTCGGGTGAAAACTTAATCGACCATCCCTCCGGGCTATCAGGCGAGAAGGTTATTTTATCAATCGGTGCTGTGCCCAGGTTGCCCACCTGAATAGAGAAATAATTGTCCCGGCCAGCCTTGGCTTTGGTATCGTAACGCTGGCCCGCCGGGGCCAGAATTATACTATAGCTGGCGGTAATCACCGCTGTAACGTCAATGGTGCCTTTCAGGTCGCCGGAGACTACATCCAGAGTTATTTTATAGCTACCCGGCTCGGGAAGAGGCCAGAATGGTGCCCTGGCGACCATCCTGGTTTTCTCGGAGAAAGTAACGCTGCCGGGCTTGAGGTCTATGGCAGAGATATGCTTATCCTTCTCAAACTGGGGGGTAAAGTATACTTCCCACCTCTGCGGGGCTTTAGTGATAAGGTCAAAGCTTTTGGGTTCACCCAGAATACTCTCACCAATATATTTGAACTCTACCTCAAAAACAAAGTCACTGCCGGCAATCGCCTCAACAGTGGGATGGATAGCCCGCACTTCAATCGATTCTGCAGTTACGGGACGGTTCACCATAACCCTGATTTCGACTTTCTCTGTGGAGGCCTGGTCGCTTTCGGCCCAGAGGGTGACAAAGTAATCGCCAGCCTCGGTACCTTCAGGCGCCAATACCGTGGCGTAAATCCGCTGACTGCCAAAGGCATCCAGCGAGGCCATCCGTGGCGGGTCAAATTTTATCGTCCAACCCGCCGGTATTTCACTCTTTAGAGCGATTTTAGTCACCGCCTCATCGCCAATATTCTCCAGGTCTACCCGGATATCTTTGTCACGTCCGGCCATCATTATGGTACTGTACAGGCCGTCCGCGGGCGTCAATGACAGGGCGTACTCTGTCCCGCCCTGGGCTAATACGGCGCCGGCTGGAGAAAGCGCCAGCAGGCTCACCAGCACCAGGCAGAGAATTCTTAATTTTTGCATTACTTACCACCTCACTAAGTATATAAGTATATTGGAAATCACAAGTATACGATGATTTTATAATAATACTACAGATTCAATCGGAAATTCAACAATTAGCTTCAAAATGCGCTATCCAGCCAGCAGTTCTTTGACCTTTGCGCTAAAAGCCGGCAGCACCTTCTTCCAGTCGCCGACCACGCCGAAGCGTGCCTCGCGAAAGATATTGGCCTCCGGGTCTTTATTTATGGCCACGATGTTCTTGCACCCGGAGCAGCCCGCCATGTGCTGGCTGGAGCCAGAGAGGGCCACGGCAATGTACAGGTCAGGGGCAACTATTTTGCCGGTGAGCCCCACCTGGAGCACATCAGGCACCCAGCCGTTATCGCAGGGCGGCCGGCTGGCACCCATCGCCCCCTTCAGCATTTTCGCCAGTTCTTCCAGCTGCTTGAAGCCCTCAGCGCCACCCATACCCCTGCCGCCACTGATGACGACATTGGCCGCCTCAAGGCTGATACCCTCTACCTCCTGCTTCACCTTTTCCAGGACTCTGGTCCTGACCTTTGAGGAGTCCAGTCCGGCGGCAACGTTCACCACCTCACCTTTTCTTGAAGTGTCCGGCGCCAGCGGCGTCATGGCTTTGGTTCTTACCGTGGCTATCTGCGGGTCAAGCTCGCTGGTGAAAACCGCCCGGGCATTGCCTCCGTAGACCGGCTTGGTGCGCCGCAGGCGTTTTGAGCCGGGGTCAATGTCCAGCTCAATGCAGTCCATGGTGGCAGTTGTCTCCAGCCGGAACGCCAGCCTCGGTGCCAGGTCGCGACCGATAGACGTCTGGCCGAGAAGCAGGATGCGGGGCATCGCCTGTCTGACCACCTTCTCCACTGCCGGGACATGGGTATCGGTCTGGTAGTCCTGAAGCAGGGCATCATCAACCAGGTATACCTTATCAGCGCCAGAGGCGAACGCTTCCGCGGCTAAATTGCTTACCCCGCTGCCGACGATTACCGCGCTCAATTCCTCACCGAGGTCATCGGCCAGCCTGCGGCCGCAGCCCAGCAGCTCCGTGGCGATGGCCGCCAGCTTGCCTTCTTCAGCCTCAGCATGAACCATAACGCCACTGTATTCCGCCATGGTCAGTTTCCTCCAGAAATGATGACATTATAACTCACGTTTACAGTAACTTCGCTTCCCGGAGCTTAAGCGCCAGCTTGGCGCCAGCTTCCTCCGGGCTCTCCCCTTCAATAATCTCACACTTGCCCTCGTGAACCGGCTGGTACAGCTTTTGCAGAATTATTTTCCGGCCGGCAGCCCCAGCCTGTTCTGGTTCAAGGCCGATGTCGGCCGGCTTCCAGACTATCGGCTCTATCTTTTTGGCCGCCATAATGCCCTTGATGGTCGGATAGCGGGCCTCGCCAAGCTCATTGCTGACCGTAATCAGCGCCGGCAGCGACACCTCAACGACTTCATAGCCATCGGCCGTCACCTGCTCCACCCGCGCCTTGCCATCGCTGACATCTATCTTCCGGGCCAGGGTAACGCCGGGCAACCCCAGCATCTCGGCGATGCCCGAACCCACCTGCCCTTCATCCCAGTCGGCCGCCTGACGACCGCAGAAAATAAGGTCGTATACACCGATTTTCTTGATGGCCAGCGCCAGGGCACGGGCGTTTGACCAGCTATCGCCGCCGGCGAAGGCCTCGTCTTCAAGCAGGACCAGCTCATCGGCGCCCATGGAGAGCGGCTTTTTCACCACCTCTCTCAGCAGGTTGACGCCCATACTGATGACAGTTATTTTACCCCCCTGAACATCCTTGATTCTCAAGGCCGCCTCTACCGCGTTCTCGTCAAACGGGCTGATGACGGGAGGCACACCAGCCGGCGGCACCACCTTTTTGCCCGCTTCATCTACCCTGAAACTTGACGGCGGGGCCTCGGGGTCTATCACCTGCTTCACACAGACAATCATGTTCATAATCTTGTTGCCTCTTTGCTGCCGTAGCTATTGAGCAAAATTCAAATAATTAATTTAGCAGTCGTCCGATTCGCTGTCAAGCACAGACTGATGACGCGTTCAATGCCCTGCAAATCCGGCGTGATTTCAACCGCCGCTGAGGGGAAATATCGTCGCAGCAGGTCGGTCACTGCCTGGCCCTGTCCCTGCCCGATTTCCAGCAACATAACGCCATGAGGTCGCAGCTTATCGCCGGCCTGCAGGCACAACTTCCGTATTTTATCAAGCCCGTCCCCGCCTCCGTCCAGCGCCAGGCGCGGCTCAAAAGCCGCCAGCCCGGAGCGCGAGAGCTCCGGCCCCGTTACATAGGGCAAGTTGGCTGTAATAAGGTCAACCGGTCCCGGCAGCGGTGCCAGCATATCGCCATGCAAAAGCCGTATGCAGTCGGTCAGCCCGTGCTTCTGGCAGTTCAGTCGGGCCACCTCCAGAGCCTCCGCAGATATATCAATGGCATAGACTTCTAACCGGGGAAGGTTTAATGCCAGGCTGATGGCAATGTCGCCGCAGCCGGTGCCAATATCGGCAGCGCTCTTAAAATGAAGGCTCCTTGCCAGTGCCAGCGCTTTTTCCACCATCAGCTCGGTCTCGGGGCGGGGGATGAGGACGCGGCGGTCAACGCATAAGTCCAGGCCGTAGAATTCACAGTGCCCGGTGATATAGGCGGTGGGCTCGCCTTGCCGGCGCCGCTGAACCAGCTGCCATAGCCTATCCGCCTGTGGTGCGCTCATTTCGCGGTTGAGGTCTGAGTAAAGCTGCGCACGGTCTATTTGCAGCACGTGCCGGAGCAGGATTTCGCCTTCCAGCGAGGCATCTTCAATATTGGCCTTCGCCAGAACTTCTCGCGACTTTTGAAGTGCCTGTCTCAGGTTCACGCCAACTGTTCCTCTAGTTGCCTCTCCTGAGAGCTGTTGACCAGCGTGTCAATCAGCTCGTCAAGCTCTCCCTCAAGAAAGCGCGGCAGGTTGCGCAAGGTAAGGTTGACGCGATGGTCGGTAACACGGTCCTGGGGGAAATTGTAGGTCCGAATCTTCTCGGCGCGTTCGCCGGTGCCCACCTGAGAGCGGCGCTCCAAGGTGATTTTCTCCTCCTGCTTGCGTCTCTCAATATCCAGGAGGCGGGAGCGCAGCACCGACATGGCCCGTAATTTGTTCTGGAGCTGCGAGCGCTCGTCCTGGCAGACAACGACCATGCCCGTGGGGAGGTGGGTCATGCGGACCGCGGTGGCCACCTTGTTCACGTTCTGCCCGCCGGCACCACCGCTGTGGAAAATATCAATCTTCAGGTCATCGGGATTAATCTCTATGTCCACCTCCTCCGCCTTGGGCAGCACCGCCACCGTCGCCGTGGAGGTGTGAATGCGACCCGACGACTCGGTCACCGGAATGCGCTGCACCCGGTGGACGCCGCTTTCATATTTCAACCGGCTATAGGCGCCCTTCCCCTTCACCTCAAAAATAATCTCCTTGATGCCGCCGATGCCGCTTTCATTCACGCTGATGACATCCGTCTTCCAGCCCTTCGCCTGGGCGTAGCGACTGTACATGCGGAAAAGGTTGGCAGCGAATAGCCCGGCTTCCTCACCCCCGGTGCCGGCGCGGATTTCCACGATGATGTCCTTCTGGTCATTGGGGTCATTGGGCAGCAGGGCCACTTTCAGTTCCTCAAGCAGCCTTTCCTGTTTTGACTCAAGGCTGCTCACTTCCTGCTTGACCAGTTCGGTCATCTCCTCGTCAAGGCCGTCATCCAGCATCGCCCGGGTTTCCGCCAGCGATTTGGCCGCCGTCTTGTATTTGCGGTACCTGTCCACCACTTCCTCAAGGCCAGCCCTCTCCTGCGCCAGCGCCTGCAGCTGCTTCAGGTCGGTGGCCACCTCAGTCTGCGACATCTGCCGGTCTATCTCTTCGTATCTTTTTTCCAGCCTCTCCAGTCTATCCAGCATGGCATTGACAACCTCATCCGTATTATATCACAGCCACAATTCACGCTTAAAGATTGCGTCAGGTGTAAGCCTGCCATCGGATTGCAACCAGCCATCCTGTCCTGTAGTATAATTACAGGGCTATTATGTAGCATGAGACCATGTTAGCCAAAGTTAAGACTGCTGCTGTTGTCGGGCTGGAAGGTCATCTGGTGGACGTGGAGGTGGACATTTCCAGCGGCCTGCCGGCCATGACCATTGTCGGCCTGCCCGACGCTGCCGTTCAGGAAGCGCGGGAGCGCGTCCGCGCCGCCATCCGCAATTCCGGCTTCAGCTTCCCCATGAAGCGGATAGTGGTGAACCTGGCGCCGGCCGACCTGAAAAAAGCCGGGCCTTCTTACGACCTGCCCATCGCCATCGGCATTCTGCTCAGCTCGGAGCAGGTGAGCGCCGATAGTTCCCGGGCAATCTTCCTCGGTGAGCTTTCCCTGGATGGCGGCCTGCGCCATACCAGCGGCATCCTGCCCATGGTGGCTCTGGCCAGAGAGGAAGACATCGCCACTGTAATCGTGCCCGAACCTGATGCCAGAGAGGCTGCCATGGTTGAAGGGGCCAGGGTCATACCCGTTGTCTCGCTGGCCCAGCTGGTCGGCTATCTTCAGGGCGAAATCACCATCCCGGAATACCAGGCCGATAAAGCAGGCTTTGACGCTTGCCACCCCGCCACCCCCACCACCGACCTGGCGGATATCAGGGGACAGGAACATGTCAAGCGGGCCCTGGAGGTGGCGGCGGCCGGCGGCCACAACGTCATTATGAACGGCCCGCCGGGCAGCGGCAAGACCTTGCTGGCACGAGCCCTCTCCTCTATACTGCCGCCGATGACCGGTGCGGAAGCGCTGGAGGTGACCAAAATCTACAGCGTCAGCGGGCTGCTGCCACCGGACACACCCATGATAAGACACCGGCCTTTCCGTGCCCCGCACTACACTATCTCCAATGCCGGGCTGGTTGGCGGGGGGCACTGGCCCAGGCCGGGCGAAATCAGCCTGAGTCACCGTGGCGTGCTCTTTCTGGATGAGCTGCCCGAGTTCGGCCACTCCCTGCTGGAGGTGCTGCGACAGCCTCTTGAGGATAAAGTCGTAACCATCAGCCGGGCGCAGGGCAGCGTGACCTTCCCGGCCAGTTTCATGCTGGTCGGTGCCATGAATCCCTGTCCGTGCGGCTACTACGGCGACCCCTTCCGCAAGTGCACCTGCTCACCGGGCCTGGTGTCGCGCTACCAGCGGCGCATCAGCGGCCCGTTCATTGACCGGGTGGACATCTTCGTTGAGGTACCGCATATTGACTACGAGAAGCTGACCGACGACCGCCTCGGCGAGCCGTCGGCCAAAGTGCAGGCCAGGGTCTCGGCGGCACGCTCTCTTCAGCTGACGCGTTTCCGGGGAACGAGCCTCACCTGCAACGCCGATATGACGCCATCGGAAATCAGGGGCTTCTGCCAGGTGGAAGACGCCGCCCAGGGACTGCTCAAAGCCGCCATGAAGCAGCTTTACCTCTCGGCGCGGGCTTTCCACCGCGTGCTGAAGCTGGCCCGGACTATCGCTGACCTGGAGAATTCTGATATAATTAAAGCTCACCACGTGGCCGAGGCCATTCAGTACCGGCCCAGAAGAACGGAGATATAAGCGGCTTGACCGGGAGGAGAAAAATGAGGCGCTGGCCGGGAAGATATTATAAACCGCTCATTTTGATTACCGCGCTTATAGCTATGGCGGTCGGTTCTGCCGGCTGTCAGGACTATACATTTCCCACCCCCGAGCCGCCATCGCCGGAGACGCAGAAGCCGGCGCCAACCACCTTTATAAATTCCGAGGACAGGGCGACGCTCGCCGTCTACGAGCATCTGCTGAGCCTGGCGCAGAGCCATGAGGCCAAGGCATACCTTGCCGAGTTTACCACCACCAGCGATAACTGGAGCGCCAAAGCGGAGCTATTCAAGGACGGCACCAGCATCTGGTACGTCAAAGTGGACATGAGTAATGTTAAAGATTGGAAAGCGAAGCCATACTGGCAGCAGGCAAGCTGGTTCGTCTATCAGGACGGCCGGGTGATACCGTCTAGTCGACTTCAGGCCAATGCGCTCAGAATTGAGGCCGACTTACAGGAACTGAGCCCGGCACCGCCCGCCCAGTAACACACTACATGGCTAAAATACAGAAGATGCCCCCCACGACCAGCAAAATTGCGCCCAGGGCGATGGCGATAGCGCCCCCTATCTTCAGGGCGCCGGGCTGTTGGCGCGGCGGCCAGCGGTTTATAAATTCTCGGGTGTCCCCGGGGCGCTTGGCCAGTTCACTGTAATATCTATCCTCCTCCCTCTTGCCCCAGACAAAGACCAGTATGCCGATGACCAGAAACAGACCACCGGCGCCAATCAGTATCAGAGAATCCAGTACCGACATACCCGCCACCCTCCGTAAGCCGGAGTTTATTACTGGTTACTATAGGCCATCCCGGCCCCTTTTTCAACCAGATGGGTGAGCCGGTATTACTTGATATCCGCTTTAGCCCCGGCGGCCTCCAGTTTTCCTTTTATCGTCGCCGCCTCTTCCTTATTGACGCCTTCCCGCACCGGCTTGGGGGCGCTTTCCACCAGGTCCTTGGACTCCTTCAGGCCAAGGGTGGTAACCTCGCGCACCGCCTTGATGACGGCGATTTTGTTCGCACCCACTTCGGTGAGAATAACGCTGAACTCGGTCTGCTCTTCAGCCGCCGCGGCTGCCGTCGGTGCTCCCGCGGCTGCCGGTGCTCCCGCGAATACCGGGGCCGCCGCCGTGACACCAAACTCGGCTTCCAGCGCTTTGACCAGGTCTGACAGCTCAATCACGGTCATCTTTTTAATTGAACTCATTATCTCCTCAATGGCTGGAGATAACTTGACCTTCTCTTTGGCCGGTGGCGCTGGTGCTTTGGCAACCTCCTCTTTTTTCGCCTTGGGCTTTTCTGCCGCTTTTTCGGCAGGCGGCGCTTCCTTTACCTCAGCGGCGGCCGGCGCCTTAGGCTCAGCTACCGCTGCCTTTTCTGCGGTGGGCTGTTCTTTTGTTTCGGCAGTTTCCTGCGCTGCTTCTGCCTTTTTCTCTTTCGCCATATTATCCTCCCTCAAGTTGTTGTGCTCTGGCCTGCAGTACCCCCACAAGTCCCCTCATGGGATTGGCCAAACAATTAACCAGACGGTAAACCGGGCTCTGTATCCCGGCTAATATTTTACCCAGCAGCACTTCCCTGGACGGTAGCGCCGCCAGGCTTTCTATATCCGCTGGAGTAAATACCTTATCGCCGGTAAAGCCCCCTTTGATGGCCAGGGTTGTCTTCCCGGTCCGTACGTAATCGGCAATAATCTTGGCCGGCGCTACGATATCGCCGTAGCCGAAAGCAATGGCTATCGGCCCCTCCAAATAGCCGACCAGTTCCTTTTTTCCCGCCTTTTCCGCGGCAAATCGCGCCAGCGTGTTTTTCACCACGCGGTATTTTATCGCCGAATTCCTGAGGTTGCGCCGCAGTTCGGTTATCTCAGCGGTGGTCAGGCCCCGGTAGTCAGTCAATATACCGATGCTGCATTCCGCAAGCAATTGGCTCAGTTCATCAACCAGCCGTACTTTTTCTTCCCGCGGCATCGTAATACCTCCCGAACGTCCCGAGCCAGCCATGAAAAAATCCCTGCGCCCGCCGCACAGGGATTTGCAAATCTAGTTCTGCTAGATTCTCCATCATCCTCGGCAGGCGAACTGATTAAGCCGTTCCCGGCGCCCGCTGTCTCAGGACACACTATTCAATTATCACAACTATTATAGCCGGTACAAGTTAAAAAGTAAACCGTTTAACTGCTGGTCATCTCAAGGGTCGGCTTGAGGTCAAGCTTTATCCCCGGCCCCATGGTCGTCGTCAGCACGGCGGTCTTCACGTACTGCCCTTTGACGCTGCTTGGTTTGGCTTTAACCACTGCTTCAACGAGTGCCGCCAGATTGCTCAACAACTGCTCTTTATCAAAGCTGACCTTGCCCAGCGGCACGTGAATGATGGCGGTGCGGTCCAGCTTGAATTCAACGCGTCCTTTCCTGGAGTCTTCAATAACGCGGGGGAGGTCCCCGGCAGCGACAACGGTTCCTGACTTGGGATTGGGCATCAAGCCCCTCCGCCCCAGAATCTTGCCCAGCTTGCCTACCTTGCCCATCATCTCCGGCGTGGCAATGGCCGTATCAAATTCCACCCAGCCGTCCTCGATTTTTTTGACCAGTTCGTCGCCGCCGACGAAGTCAGCGCCGGCGGACTCGGCGGCCTTGACCGCTTCCCCCTGAGCAAAGACCAGGACCCTTACCCTTTTGCCCAGCCCGTAGGGGAGCAGCGCCACACCGCGGACCTGCTGTGAGGCATTGCGCGGGTCAATGCCCATGCGAAGGTGCAGCTCCACCGTCTCGTCAAAATTGCGCTGCGACGTTTTTTTCGTCAGCTCAATTGCCTCATCCGGTGCGTAGGTTTTTGTCCTATCAATTAACTGGCTTGCTTCATTATACTTCTTACCGTGTTTAGCCATCTTACTGTTCCACCTTGATTCCCATACTCCTGGCGGTACCAGCGATTATTTTTTCCGCCTGTTCTATGCTATTGGCGCTCAGGTCTTTAGCCTTGGCCTGGGCTATCTCACGCAGCTTGGCGCGGGAAAGGGTGCCCACCTCTTCATGGGCGGCACTGCCGCTGCCCTTCTCCAGGCCGAGCGCTTTCTTGAGCAGGTCAGCAGCCGGCGGGGTCTTGGTAATGAAGGTGAAGGACCGGTCCTCAAAGACGGTTATCTCCACCGGGACGATTGAGCCAGCCTGCGATGAGGTACGGTCGTTATACTCCTTGCAGAACTGCATGATATTGATGCCGTGCTGACCCAGCGCCGGACCGACCGGTGGTGCCGGATTTGCCTGCCCGGCGGGAATCTGCAGTTTGATTATCGTCCTGACCTTCTTTGCCATATTATCTCCTCAAGCTTGCTAAAGCTTTTCCACCTGTAAAAAGTCGAGCTCTACCGGCGTCTCCTGTCCGAAAAGGGACAGCAGCACCTTGACCTTGCCCTTCTCCGTATTGATTTCATCCACCAGGCCCACAAAATCAATAAATGGCCCGTCCACCACCCTGACGCTCTGCCCGCGGCGGAAGCCGACCTTCACCTTGGGGGCTTCGGCTTCCATCTGTTTCAGTATCTGATTGACCTCTGCCTCCTGGAGCGGTGTTGGTTTGCTGCCGCTGCCCACGAAACCGGTAACACCGGGCGTGTTCCGCACCACACTCCAGCTCTTATCGGTCATCTTCATCTGCACCAGCACATAGCCGGGCAGTATTTTCTTGGTCACGGTACGCCTCTGGCCGTTCTTCACCTCAATCTCGTCCTCGGTGGGTATGACGATTTTGAGTATTTCATCGGCAGCATCCATGGTGTTGCGCCGCTGCTCCAGGTTCTTCTGCACCCTTTCCTCATACCCCGAGTAGGTGTGGATGACATACCAGCTTACCCCGTTATCGGCCACGTTCTACCTCACCGGTTATATTTGGCTTACACATGTTGCGGTCTTCCTGCGGTCATCGATATTTAACGGCGCTTAGCGGCCCAGAAAAACCTTTTCGACAAGGGCACTAAAGCCGAAATCAATAGCTCCCAGAAGCAGCCCGGCGGCCACTGATATTATCAGCACCAGGGTGGATAAATAAATAACCTCGCGTCGGGAAAGCCAGACCACTTTCTTCAACTCGGTGATAATCTCGGTGAAAAACCTTAACCTCGCACGCCTGGTGGTGGCTAACTGATGTCCCGCTCCAGTCATCCCTACCTCTCCAGCATACCGTACTACTTGACCTCTCGGTGAAGTCTCACCGTACGACAGCGAGGACAGTATTTGTTCAATTCCAGCCGCTGAGAATCGTTCTTACGGTTTTTGGTAGTGGTATAGGTTCTCTCCCGGCATTCCGTGCAGGCGAGATGGATTATACCCCTGGCTTCACTTTTTTTTGCCATAAGCCTACTCTATGATTTTGCTGATGGTGCCGGACCCCACTGTCCTGCCCCCTTCCCGGATGGCAAAGCGCAGGCCCTGCTCCATCGCCACCGGATAGATGAGCTTCAGCTTCATGGTGATATTGTCACCAGGCATCACCATCTCCACTCCCTCCGGGAGCTCAATGGAGCCGGTAACATCGGTGGTCTGAATGTAGAACTGCGGCTTGTAGCCATTGAAGAATGGCGTATGCCGGCCGCCCTCCTCTTTGGTCAAGACATAGACATTGGCTTCGGCATAGGTATGCGGTTTAATCGAACCGGGCGCCGCCAGAACCTGACCGCGCTCAACATCTTCCCGCTCAACACCGCGCAGCAGGATGCCCACGGCATCACCGGGCTCGGCATAGTCAAGCGTCTTATGGAACATCTCCAGGCTGGTCGCCACCACCCTTTTTGGCTCGTGGTGCAGGCCAACGATTTCAACCTCATCACCGGCTTTTATCATGCCGCGCTCCACCCTGCCCGTGGGTACGGTGCCGCGACCCTTGATGCTGAAGACGTCTTCAACCGCCATCAGGAATGGCTGGTCCTTGGGCCGGGCCGGAATCGGGATATATTCATCAACGGCGTCCATCAATTTCAATATCTGACCGCACCACTGGCATTCCCTCTTGCCACAGCCGCACTCCAGTGCTTTGATGGCACTTACCCGCACCAGCGGAATCTCGTCTCCGGGAAACTCGTAGT
>VGOH01000005.1 GCA_016875955.1 Chloroflexota bacterium | reverse complement strand
CTCGCTCATCTCAACGAATGGTTCCGGCTGCATCTCTATCAGCCACGGGTTATTCCGGGTCATCTGGCCGCCCTGCCAGTGTTCACATACCCGATAGGTACTGCATACTATGGGATACTTATCAGGGGTGGCCTGCTCGTCTGGCCGCCATATCTTGAACGCCGGGTTGTTCTGCTGTTTGGACATCGGGTTCTGTATCGGCGACTCCCACGGCTCATAGTGTTCGGGCAGTGGCCCTTCCGCCATAGTGCCCGGGCCGAAGAGGCGGGCATGCCCTTCTGCGACCATGATAAAAGGATAGCTCCCACCCTGGCTCATAGGCGCCGCACCGCCATCGGGAACATCGCCATCCCATCCTCCCTTCTCTCCCTTGGTTGGATTCCATTTGATAACCGGGTGCTCCTTGTCCCACGGTTCACCGTTGAGGTCAACCGAAGCGCGGTTATAGACAATACGCCGGTTCAGCGGCCAGCACCAAGCCCACTTGGGGTACATGCCAATGTTGAACTGGTCTGGTGATGAATCGCGGCGGCTGGCACGGTTGCCCGGTATCGGGGCATTAGGCTCTTTGTCCGGTTCAACGTAACAATTGCAGTAAACCCAGTTACCACTGGTGGTGGTGCCATCATCTTTCAGGTTAGCGAAGGTATCCAGCAGCTTGCCAGTGGTAAGGTCATACCCGTTCATTTCCTTGGCGACTTCATAAGACTCTGGATGACCTGTGCCATAACCCCAGGTGAGTCTGGTGATAGTCTGAGCATTGGGTCCGCCCTCTTTGGTATAGAGTTCTTTGAGCCTGCGGTAAAGCTGGTCTATCATCCAGAGGTCATCATGAGATACACCCGGGCCGTCAGCTGCCTTGTAGCGCCACTGTACCCAGCGGCCGCTGTTGGTGACGCTGCCCTCCTTCTCATAGGAGTTAAGGGCGGGAAGTAGGAAGACCTCGGTCTTGATGTCGGCTTTGTTAACGCCGGGGCGCTGCCAGAAGTTGGCGGTCTCGGTATGCCAGATATCGGCGACCACCATCCAGTCCAGTTTCTCCAGCGCCATCCGTTCCAGGTTGGCGTTTGGACCACCCACCGCCGGGTTCTGCCCCCAGCACATGAAGCCCTTGATAATGCCGGCATACATAGCTTCAAACAGAGCGATATGGGAATAGTTCTTCCCGGTCTCTATCTTGGGCAGATAATGGAAGCCGAATTCGTTAGCCTTGGTGGCGGCATCACCATACCAGGCCTTGAGCAGGCTGACCACATACTTGGGACGGTTCTGCCACCAGTTGGTGCTCTTGGGGTCAGGGCTCTTGGGGGTGACCCTGGCCAGGTGCTTTTCCAGTGAGGTATCAGTATCCTGGAACATTGGCAAGTAACCAGGGAGGATATGAAAGAGAAGCGCTTGGTCAGTGGAGCCCTGTACGTTGGACTCACCGCGCATGGCGTTAATGCCACCGCCGGCGATGCCGATATTGCCCAGGAGAAGCTGCAGGATAGCGTAAGCGCGGATATTCTGAGCGCCAACGGTATGCTGGGTGGTGCCCATGGCGTAGAGTATGGTGCCGGCCTTGTCCACCTGCCCGGAAGCGGCATAGGTCTGGCAGACCTGCAAGAAAGTGTCCACAGGGGTGCCGCAGATGGCATTCACCTTCTCCGGTGTATAGCGCGCGAAGTGCTTCTTCATAAGCTGGAAGACGCAGTTGGGGTCTTTAAGAGTCATGTCTCTCTTGGGAATGCCCTTGTCATCAAGCTGGAACTGCCAGCTGGACTTATCGTATTTTCGCTTGTTGCCGTCAGTTTCATTCTGGCCGCCGGCATAGCCCGAGAACAGCCCGTCAAGGTCCGCCGGCCCCTTGTAGTCGGGATTGATGAGGTAAGGGGCATTGGTGTATTCCGTGATATAGGTCATGTTGTAGTTGCCGGAATTGCGGTCGATATCATCAAGCACGTATTTAATCATGCCGTTGACGAAGGCGATGTCAGTGCCGGAACGCAGCGGGCAGTAGATATCAGCTCTGGCTGAGGTCCTGGTGAACCTGGGGTCAACGCTGATGAGCTTGGCACCCTTCTCCTTAGCCTCGGTGATATGGCCAAATGCTGCCGGATGGTTTTCCGCGGGATTGGAGCCGATGGCCATGATGACATCAGCATTGGCGATGTCATTCCAGTGGTTGGTCATGACCCCCCGTCCGAAACTTTCCGCCAAACTGGCGACGGTGGGGGAATGTCATATACGGGCGTGGTGTTCCAGATATACCAGGCCCAGCGCGCGGGCCAACTTGGACAGCAGGTAACATTCCTCGTTGTCCAGAGCGGAACCGCCCAGGTTGGCAATGGCTTCGATGCGGTTTACCAGATTGCCCTTGCCGTCTTTCTCTATGAAATTATTATCCCTGGTATCCTTGATGCGCCGGGCAATCTCGTTCAGTGCCCAGTCCCAGTCTTTTTCCTCCCAGTCCGTACCACCCGGGCGCCGGTACAGGACCTTGCTCAGGCGCCAGGGGTTGTCAGCGGAAAGCTGGCGCATGGAAGCACCTTTGGCGCAGCCTCCACCGCGATTGATGGGGTGGTCCGGGTCACCTTCAATATTGACCACCTTGCCGTTATCCGTAGCCACGATAAAGCCACAGCCCGAGCCATCATATGGGCAGATGGTGGTCTTTTCCCCTATCTCCTTTTTCAGCGGCAGAATTTTGTGGCTCACCGCCTGAGCCACTTCAGGATTGAGGGCGCCAAAAATAAAAAAACCGCCTACTGCGGCGCCGGAAGTTTTGAGAAAATCTCTTCTGCTTAGCTCCATTTTCCCCCCTTGTCAGTCTGATATCGGAAGCCATTATAGATTATTCTCAGTAAATTTGTCAACCTCATTCCTGTGGGTTTAGCAGGCAATTGCTGAGAATTTGGCTTGAGTTTCAGGCAAAAATCGGATTATTGCTTTGATGATTTCCGGGCGGCCTTTCGGGGTCTGGCTGGCGCCTCTTTTTCAGTCTCCTCTGCCTCTTCAAAATCCTCGCCGCGCTGCCCTTTCCTGAAGTTACGTATACCTTTCCCGATGGCTCCGCCAACCTGTGGCAGCCTGCCAACGCCGAAGACGATAAGAATGATGACCACGATTAAGGCGATTTCCCACGGGCCCAATCTAAACGGCATGATATCTCCTTTCTATATGATACAGCGTGAAGAGTTATTTCAATTCCCGACCGGTGACTCTTTCATATGCCTGGATGTACCGGCGGGATGTGGCTTCCACTACGTCTGCGGGCAGCGGTGGGGCGGGTGGCTCCTTGTTCCATCCCGAATCCACGAGCCAGTCGCGAAGCGGCTGTTTATCATAGCCGGGCTGTGCCTGCCCGACCTGATACAGCCCGGAGTCCCAGATTCGTGATGAGTCCGGTGTCAGCAGTTCATCAATGAGGATTAGCCGGTCTCCATCCAGTCCGAATTCCATCTTGGTATCAGCGATGATGAGGTCGTGTTTGCGGGCGTACTCCTGCGCGTAATTGTAGACGGCGATGCTTTTTTCCTTTATCTCGCGGGCCCTTTCTTTGCCCAGCAGCTTTTCAATTTCCTCCATAGATATGGGCAAATCATGGCCGGCATCGGCTTTCGTTGTCGGGGTGAATAGTGGTTCCGGTAGTTTCTGGCTCTCCTTGAGTCCTTTTGGCAGCGAGAAGCCGGCGACTTTGCCGCATTCCTGGTATTCGGCCCACCCGGAGCCGGCGAGGTAGCCTCGGACGACGCATTCAATCGGAACGCGCTTCACTTTCTTCACCACCATGGAGCGTCCGATAAGATAGGCAGGGTAGGGGAAGCGACTTTTCTCTGGTATATAGGTGTCCAGGCTGTGTATATCTTCTATCGGTTCTATCAGATGGTTGGGCACAATCTCCGCTGTCTGCCGGAACCAGAAAACAGACAGCTGGTTCAGGACAAAGCCTTTACGCGGGATGGGACTTGGCAGCACAGAATCAAAGGCGGAAATGCGGTCGGTGGCGATGATGAGGAGGTGATTTCCCAGGTCATAGGTATCACGTACCTTACCCCTGATGAATAAGGGCAGCGGTAAATCAGCCTCCCTTAAAACCGATGAATCGTTGACCATGATACAGCCTCCTGAATATTATGCGTTCAATCGCCCAGGCCTTCAAGGGATTTCTTCATCACCCGGCTCAATACCGCCTTGCTCACCGGGTCTTTGACCAGCGTGTCAGCAAAGTCGAGCCGGTCAAAATAGAGCCGCAGGCATTTTATCTTGTCTTTCTCAAAAACGAGGACCTCCGACTGTTTTGACTTTATCTCCGGTCCGCTCTCAAATCGCACCCGGATGATGAATTCCTCAAATAAAGTGTTCCCTTCCGCCAGAATTATGATGGGTTGAAACTTAATCTGCCAGACGTTTTTGAACAGCCAGTCAAACCACTTTTTCACGCCGGCCTTTCCATAAAGGCTATGGCGCAGCAGCTCGATTTCACAATCATCGGCGAAGCAGGATATAACCGTTTCCAGGCTCTTATTTTCTATGGCATTGTCCAGGGTCATGGCCACTCTGCGAATCTTGTCAGCTGATTTTTTATCCGCCATAATCTCGCCACCTCTGTGGACAATATATTACAGGGCTCTCGGTGCCAGGCTGGTTGGTTCTGATATCGTGCTTTTCCACTGTGCCTTGGTCAGCCCCAATCGCTCAAAGATTTCGTCGACGTGTCTCAGATAGTACTGGTAATCGAAAAGCGGCTCAAGCTCTGACTGAGGCAGGATTGTGGCGACCTCGGCGTCAGCTTTCAATAGGTTAAGGAAGCTTTTATTCTCTTTCCAGGACTTCATGGCATTGCGCTGCACCAGCTCATACGCTTTCTGCCGGGAAAGGCCTTTATCAATGAGTGCCAGCATTACCCGCTGGGAAAAGACCAGACCTTTGGTGAGCTCCATATTTTTTTTCATACGCTGCGGGAAGACCTGCAGCCCTTTGATTATTGAGCCGAAGAGAGACAGGCAATAGTCAACGAGCAGGCAGGCATCAGGCAGGATGATGCGCTCCGTGGAGGAATGGCTGATATCACGTTCGTGCCAGAGCGCGATATTCTCCATCGCCGTCAGGGCATAGCCCCGGACCAGTCGGGCCAGGCCGGTAATCCGTTCGCAGAGTTCAGGGTTACGTTTATGGGGCATTGCCGAGGACCCGGTCTGGCCGGTGCCAAATGGCTCGCCCACTTCACCAACCTCCGTTCGCTGCAGGCCCCGTATCTCGATGGCGAACTTTTCCAGCGAGCTGGCGATGATGGCCAGAGTGGTCACGAAATGGGCATGGCGGTCGCGCTGCAATATCTGATTTGACACCGGTGCCGGCATAAGGCCGAGCTTCCGGCAGGCGCGCTGTTCCACTTCCGGAGGGACGGTGGCGTAGGTGCCGCAGGCACCGGATATCTTGCCCACGGCGATGGCCTTTTTTGCCTCGCCGAGGCGCTGCAGGCCGCGCCTCATCTCTTCAACCCATATCGCCAGCTTCAGCCCGAAGGTGGTCGGCTCAGCGTGAACACCGTGCGTGCGCCCGATAATCGGCGTATATTTATGCTCCATGGCTTTTTGCGCCAGCACGGTGATGAGCTCTTTCAGGTCTTCGGCGAGCAGCACTGTGGCCTCAACCAGCTGCAGGCTGAGCGCCGTGTCCATGACATCGGATGAGGTCAGGCCGAGGTGGATAAAGCGTGATTCTTCGCCAAGGCTCTCCGCCACCGAACCGAGAAACGCGGTCATATCATGGCGAGTTTCCTTTAAAATCTCTTCCATACGCTTGAGATTGCATTTGGCCAGCTTGATTTTCGGGATGGCCTCGCGGGGCACAACGCCGATTTCCGCCCAGGCATCGCAGACAGCAATCTCCACTTCCAGCCACTTATTGAACTTATTTTCGTCCGACCAGACCCGTTTCATCTGGGGGCGGGAGTAGCGCTCAATCATTTTGGTTCTCCTTGCAGTTCACGCCGATAGTTGGCGTAAGCCCTGCGTATGTTTTCATGCTTGATACCCAGAATTTCCGCCGCCAGATAAGCGGCATTCTTGGCCCCGGCGGCGCCAATGGCCACGCAGGCGACCGGTATCCCGGCCGGCATCTGGACTATTGAATAGAGGGCGTCAACGCCTTTCAGTTCTCCAGAAGCGAGCGGCACGCCGATAACAGGCAGAGTGGACCAGCTGGCCAGCACCCCGGGCAGGTGCGCCGCACCTCCGGCAGCGGCGATGATGACCTCTATGCCGCGCTCGTTAGCCGTTACCCCGTACTGCCGCGCTTTCTCCGGCGTGCGATGGGCGGAGATGACATTGACCTCATAGTCAATGTCAAGTTGCTCCAGTATCTCCAGAGTCGGTTTGAGCGCTTCCATATCCGACTTTGAACCCATGACCACGCCGACCAAAGGCATATTATGCTCCCCTGTTCTTTATTGCCGCAATATCTTGGCGGTACTGGCAGCCTTCAAAATGTAGCCGTGTGATATTATTATATACTTTCTTTCTGGCTTCGGTTAGGTCTTTGCCGGTGGCCGCCACGGTCAGGACCCTGCCGCCGCTGGTCAACACCTCACCCGGCGTTGCCCCGGCTTTGGTGCCGGCGTGGAAGACCATAACATCCTTATCTATATCCTTCAGGCCGGAAATCGTAAAGCCAGTCTGATAGTTCCCCGGATATCCGGCCGAGGCCATCACCACGCCGACACAGGCTTCTTTTCCCCATTTTACCGGCACACCGTCAAGTTTATTATCCACAACGGCCATGATAATGTCTATCAAATCCGTGTGCAGCCTGGGCAGCACCACCTGCGTTTCCGGGTCACCAAACCGGGCATTAAATTCTAACACTTTTGGCCCGTTTTGGGTAATCATGAGGCCGCCATAAAGCACCCCTTTATAAGGTCGGCCCTCCTGTTGCAGGGCCTTTACCGCTGGCTCCATGATGGTTTCTCTGACTGTCCTTTCCAGCCATGGGCTGAGGAAATACGGCGGGCTGTAGCTGCCCATGCCGCCGGTATTGGGCCCGCGGTTGCCGTCATAAATACGTTTGTAGTCGCAGGCGGGCACCATGGGGGCGACAGCGGTGCCATCGGTGAAGATGAAAGCGCTCATCTCCCGGCCGGAAAGGTGTTCCTCAACCACTATCTGCTCTCCAGCGCTGCCCAGCGTTTTTGATTCCATGAAGCTGCTGAGGGCATCAATGGCCTGTTCGGTAAATTCAGCAACGACCACCCCTTTCCCCGCCGCCAGCCCGTCGGCTTTGATGACCACCGGCGGCCTCTGCTTTTTAACATACTCTTTTGCCTCTGCATAGTCGGAGAAACTGGCACTGCGGGCGCAGGGGATACCGTATTTCTGCATCAGTTTCTTGGCGAATACCTTGCTGGTCTCAATCTGAGCGGCAGCCTTGGTCGCGCCGAAGATGGCCAGGCCCTTCTTATTGAATAAGTCCACGATGCCTGCGGCCAGCGGCGCCTCCGGGCCGACCACGGTCAGGTCAATTTTATTGTCCTTGGCTGTCGTTAGCAGCGATTCAATGTCGGTGGGGTTTATGGGCAGATTATGGGCCTGCTGCGCCGTGCCGGCGTTGCCCGGCGCCGCGAAAAGCTCTTTGACCTTCGGGCTCTGGGCCAGCTTCCAGACCAGCGTGTGCTCCCGCGCCCCGCTGCCAACGACTAGGATTTTAATTTAATTTACCTCTTCTCGGAATTAAAGCTTACTCCCACTCTATGGTTGAGGGGGGTTTGGAGGTTATATCAAAGACAACGCGGTTGACCTCTGGCACCTCGTTGACAATGCGGTTGGAGATGCGGGACAGCACGTCATAGGGCATGCGCGCCCAGTCCGCGGTCATGGCGTCCTCGCTGGTCACGGCGCGGATGGCAATCACATGGCCGTAGGTACGGTAGTCGCCCATCACGCCCACGCTGTGAATATCGGGCAGGATGGCGAAGCTCTGCCATAGCTGGCGGTAAAGCTTCGCTTTCTTGATTTCATTCATGACGATGAAGTCGGCGCTGCGCAGTATTTCCAGCTTCTCCCTGGTCACCTCACCGATGATGCGTATGGCCAGGCCGGGGCCGGGGAAGGGCTGCCGCCAGACCATTTCTTCGGGCAGGCCCAGCTCCAGCCCGACGCGGCGCACCTCGTCCTTGAAGAGATAGCGCAGCGGCTCAAGGAGCTTCAGGGTCATTCGGGCCGGCAGACCGCCCACGTTGTGGTGGGTCTTTATCTTGGCGGAGACGTTGCTTACCGAAGACACGCTCTCAATGACGTCCGGATACAGGGTACCCTGGGCCAGAAAGTCAACTTTGCCCGCTTTTTTCGCCTCCTCCTCAAAGACGTGGATGAACTCCTCGCCGATGGCCTTGCGTTTTATTTCCGGGTCAATGACGCCTTTCAGGCGGGAGAGGAACCGTTCGCTGGCGTCAACGTACCGGATGTTCATCCCCAGGTTTTCCCGGAAGACCTTGAGGGTCCTTTCCACTTCCTCGCGGCGCAGCAAGCCGTTATTGACGAAGATGCAGGTCAGCTGGTCGCCGATGGCGCGGTGGATTAACGTGGCCACCACTGCCGAATCAACGCCGCCGGAGAGGGCACAGATGACCTTGCCATCGCCCACGCTCTCCCTGATGCGGGCGAGGCTGTCATTAATGAAGCTGCCTATGGTCCAGTTGCCCCTGCAGCCGCATACCCGGCGGACAAAATTGCGCAGTATCGTTTTGCCTTCCGGGGTATGCACGACCTCGGGGTGGAACTGGAGCCCGAATATACCATCGCCGTTGCCCATGACCGCCACCGGCGAGTTTTCCGTGTAGGCGATGGCGGTGAAACCGGGCGGCAGCTCTTCAATGCGGTCGCCGTGGCTCATCCAGACCGGCGTGGACTCGGGCAGGTCGGCAAACAGTGGCGAGTCTAAATTGCTTAGGTGAAGGACGGCGTGGCCATACTCGCGCTTTGTGCCCGGCGCCACCTTTCCGCCCAGTTGCCTGGCGATGACCCCCATTCCATAGCAGATACCGAGCACCGGCAGGCCACTTTCATAGATATAAGATGGCGCCAGCGGCGCATTTGGTTCGTAAACGCTTCTCGGCCCGCCGGAAAGGATAAAGCCCCGGGGATTGAGCGGGGCTATTTTTTCCCAGGGAGCATCGTGGGGCACCAGCTCGCAGTAGACCTGGCACTCACGCACGCGGCGGGCGATAAGCAGGCTGTACTGTGAGCCAAAGTCAATGACGATGACCGCTTCACGTTCCGCCCCGGAGACCGCTTCCTCGGCAACTGACGGCTGTACTCCACCCTTCTCTTTGGCAATTTCCAGGTAGGTGGAGACTTCAATATCGCCGGTCGTGGCAATGCGGAGGCTCTTATCAGTAGCTGGTTTCGCCTTCCCTTTAACCATGTTTATAGAACACAGATTACCATTATGATATACTACCGTCAAGGGGAATAACCAGCTGTTTTCCGAGAATGTCAGCCTTAAAAATCGCCAGAACGGCATATGTTTTTTTAAGTGATAGCCCGGCGGCCACACTGCGTTTTGGCAAACGCTTGGGTGGGAAAATCGCTGAGGGGGGCGTTATTGCCCTGGTAGGTGAGCTTGGCTGCGGCAAGACGCTTTTCACCCGGGGTTTGTGCGTCGGGCTGGGTGTTCCGGAGGGAGCGGTTAACAGCCCAACCTTTGCCTTTGTTAACGAGTACCGCGGGCGGCTTCCCATCTACCACGTTGACCTATACCGCATCAATAATATAGAGGACGGGTTTGAAATCGGCATGCTCGATTATCTGGCCAGAGCTGAGGCCAGCCTCATCGTGCTGGAATGGGCGGAAAAAGTGCTCTCCCTGTTGCCCGATGATTATCTGGAGGTGCAGTTCAAGGTGCTTTCACCCCGAAAACGCCGCCTGGAACTGACCGGCTCCGGCGAGAAATCAAGCGCATTAATCAGGGGGCTTGAGGGCTGATGCTGGTGCTGGGCATTGATACTTCAGGATATGCCAATGCCATCGGCCTGGTGGACGGCGAGCGCGTGCTGGCCGATTTTGCCTTTGCGACCAGAAATGAGTCGCTGGCCAGAATCACGCTCAATGTGGACAACGTGCTCAGGGAGAACGGCCTCGGCCTTGAAGATATCGGTGGATTTGGTGTTGGCCTGGGGCCGGGCTCATGGACAGGCATACGGATAGGGGTGACGGTGGGCAAGATGCTGGCATATGGCACCGGCAAGCCGATAAAAGGCATCGCCACGCTTGAAGCGCTTGCTTATGAAGCTAGAGATGTGCAGAAACTCGTCTGCCCGATTATTGGTGCTGGGGCTGGCGGCGCCGTTTACGCAGCGTTCTATCGTTTTCAGAATGGCGAGATACATCATGAGGGTGATTACTACGTTGGTGATATTCCCGGTTTGGCCGACCTGATAACGGAGCCGGTCGTACTGGTGGCGACCAAGGTGGCAGAATATCGGGACGCAATATGCCAGCGGCTCAAGTCCGATACAATCGAAACGATGGAGAAAGCTCTCAGTGGGGCAGTGGTGGCGCGGCTGGCGGCAGCCCATCTTGAGGATGGAAGGCACGATGATACGCTGGCCCTGGCGCCTTTATACCTGAAAGAGTCGACGGCCAGGGCTTTTGTGAACCGGTATCGGAAGCAGGTTCAGGCAACGCAGCAAGGGTAGTTGAAGATGCTGGTACTGGGTATTGAGACGTCATGTGATGAAACATCGGCGGCACTGGTGGCTGACGGCCGGACGGTGCTTTCCAATATAATCGCCAATCAGCTGGAGCTGCACCGCAAGTATGGCGGTGTTGTCCCCGAGATAGCGGCGCGGCGCCACACCGAGCTTATCGGCTACGTTATCAACGAGGCGCTTGATGCGGGCGGCAGGACCCTGCGCGATGTGGAGGCGGTGGCGGTAACGGCGAAGCAGGGGCTGGTCGGCTCGTTGCTGGTCGGGGTGGCGGCGGCCAAAACGCTGAGCTACATGCTGCGGGTGCCGCTAATCGGGGTGCACCACATTGAGGGGCACATCTTCGCCGGTATGCTGAGCAATCCAGAACTGCCGCTGCCCCATGTCTGCCTGACCGTGTCCGGCGGCCACACTCTGCTGGTCCACGTGCGAGATTACTGTAAATATGAGCTGCTCGGCGGCACAGTGGATGACGCCGCCGGTGAGGCTTTTGACAAGATTGCCAAGTTCTTCGACCTCGGCTTTCCCGGCGGCCCGGTGATTGACCGCCTGGCCACGCAGGGCAACCGCAAGGCCTTTCATTTCCCACGCCCGCTGCTGAAGGCAGAAGCAAATTATTTCAGCTTCAGCGGCCTGAAAACGGCGGTGATAAATGCCTTCAAAAGCGAGCTTGCCAGCGGCGAAACGCTGCCACTGGCGGATATTGCTGCCAGCTTCCAGGAAGCTGTGGTGGACGTGCTGGTGACGAAGGCGATGCGTGCCGCAAAACAATGTGGGGTGTCTGCCATCAGCGTTACCGGCGGCGTCTCGGCCAACCGCCGTTTGAGAGAGGTGTTTTCAGCCACCTGCAAGCGGGAGGACGCCAGCGTATATTTCCCGGCCCTTTCGCTGTGCACGGATAACGCAGCCATGATTGCCGCTGCCGGCCAGGCCAGGCTGGCGCTGGGCCAGGCTGATGACATGTCGCTTGATGTTATCCCCAATGTGCCGCTTGAGGTGCAACATGCCGGCTGAAATTCAGAAAATCAATCCAGAAAGGCCCTCAAAACAGATATTAAGGAGAGCGGCGCGCCTGATTCGCAAAGGGGCGGCGGTCGTCTGCCCCACCGACACCGGGTATGCGCTGGCGGCCAATGCCCTTGATACCAGGGCCATTGTCAATGTCTTCAACCTGAAAGGGCGCGCCTACGCCAACCCGATGCATATGGCGGTAAACTCGCTGGAGATGGCGGCAAGATATGCTTACCTCAGCCCGGAGGCGGAGCACCTGGCGCAGCATTTTTTGCCCGGGGCTTTGACGCTGGTGCTGCCCAAAAAAGATGCGGTCCCCTCTCTGCTGGTGGCCGGGGGCAGTACGGTTGGCATCAGGATACCTGATAACAAGGTAATGCTGGCCCTGGTTGCCCTGGCTGACCTCCCCATCACCGCGACCAGTGCCAATGCCAGCGGCCAGCCAACGCCTTATTCAGTGCCTGAAGTGGTCAGCCTGCTCGGTGAGGCAGTGGAACAGGTCGCCCTGATACTGGACCAGGGCCTGATACCTTCGCGCGGTCTGTCCACGATTGTTGATTTAAGCGTCAGCCCCCCTCAGCTCCTGAGGCAGGGCCTGGTGAGCTGGCTGGAGATACGGCAGGTACTGCGGGCGCTCTGAGGTCCAGGTTTGATGGGTCATTAACCTCTACGCCTGTGTCAAGTTTGACAATTGGATTTAATATATGCTATTTTGTGATACGGGCTGCTGCGATTTTCCCATAATCTGGTCCGTAGGTAGCCGTTATTTTTTTAATTAACTTGGAATGGGGAACTTGTTTTGAAAAGTGACGTTGTCAAAAAAGGGATAGAGAGAGCGCCACATCGCTCGCTGCTGTATGCTCTGGGCTGCACACGCTCCGACATGGACAAGCCGTTCATCGGCATCATCAACAGCTACAGTGAGATTGTCCCCGGGCATATCCATCTGCGTGACCTTGCCCAGTCAGTAAAGGAGGGAGTGCGGGAAGGCGGTGGCGTGCCCTTTGAGGTGAATACCATCGCCGTGTGCGACGGCATTGTCATGAACCATCCCGGGATGAAATACAGCCTGCCCAGCCGCCAGTTGATTGCCGATTCCGCGGAGACGGTGGCGGAAGCACACGCCTTTGATGCCCTCGTCTTCATCCCGAACTGCGATAAGATCGTCCCCGGAATGCTCATGGCCGCCGCCAGGTTGAACGTGCCGTCGATTTTTATCAGCGGTGGCCCCATGCTGGCTACTCGCCTGAGCAGCGATAGGCCAAAGGTAGACCTTATTTCGGTATTTGAGGGCGTGGGCGAAGTTCTGAGCGGCAAGATGAGCCAGGAGGAGCTGGAACGCCTGGAGCAGGTCGCCTGCCCTGGCTGCGGTAGCTGTTCTGGCATGTTCACTGCCAATACCATGAACTGCCTGACTGAGGTGCTTGGTCTGGGGTTGCCGGGGAATGGCACTATCCCTGCGGTCGATGCCAGAAGGCGGGGACTGGCCAAAGAGGCCGGGCGCACTGTGATGAGCCTGCTGGCGAAAAATGTTCGGCCCCGCGATTTTATTACCCGGGAATCCATCTACAATGCCCTGACGGTGGATATGGCGCTCGGCGCCAGCACCAACTCTGTGCTGCACCTGATGGCCGTGGCCCATGAGGCGGGCGTGGCCTTTCCGCTATCGCTGGTCAATGAGATAAGCCAGAAGACACCCTGCCTCTGCAAGCTATCGCCGGCCTATGTGGACAAAAATACCAAGTATCATATTGAGGACCTTGACCGCGCTGGCGGCATCTCCGCGCTGATGAATGAAATAAAGGGTTTGCTGAAGCTGGACCTGAAATCAGCCACCGGCAAGACGCTGGCCGAAAATATCGCTGGCAGCAAGGTGCTGGACCGGGAGGTAATCCGGCCGGTTAATAATGCCTTCAGCCAGACCGGTGGCCTGGCCATACTCTTTGGCAATCTGGCTCCGGAAGGGGCCGTGGTGCGCCGGTCTGCCGTCGCCCCGGAAATGCTGTCGCACCGTGGTCCGGCCAGGGTGTTTGATTCGGAGGAAGCCGCCACCAAGGCCATTATGGCTAAAAAAATAAAGAAAGGTGATGTGATAGTTATCCGTTACGAGGGGCCAAAAGGTGGCCCGGGCATGAGAGAAATGCTCACCCCCACATCTCTTTTAAATGGCCTGGGCCTGGACGACAAGGTGGCGCTCATAACCGATGGTCGCTTTTCCGGTGGCTCTCGCGGCGCCGCCATCGGCCATGTTTCTCCCGAGGCAGCGAGCAGAGGCCCGATTGCCGCCCTAAAAGACGGAGATATTATTGCTATCGATATTCCTAATTATAAGCTGGAAGCGGAGCTCACCGAAGCAGAGATGAAACGTCGCCTGGCGCAATTGCCCGCATTTGAACCGAAGGTGAAGTCTGGTTATCTCAAATATTATGCGGAAAAAGTATGCTCGGCGAATGTCGGCGCGGTATTCGGGGGTTAGAGGAGGCTAGCCATGAAGCTGACGGGTGCACAAATACTGTGTGAAGGGCTGGTTAAGGAAGGGGTGGATATTATCTTTGGTTTTCCCGGCGGGGCGGTCATTCCGCTTTATGACACCCTGCCGCAATACCCTCAGCTCCGGCATATTCTGGTGCGCCACGAACAGGGAGCGGCCCATGCCGCTGATGGCTATGCCCGAACGACAGGCAAAGTGGGGGTATGTTTTGCCACCTCCGGCCCAGGCGCCACCAACCTGGTTACCGGCATCGCCAACGCTTACCTTGATTCCGTGCCGGTGATTGCCGTAACCGGCCAGGTACGCCGGGACTTCATCGGGCGCGACGCCTTTCAGGAAACCGATATCACCGGTATAACTCTGCCCATCACCAAACACAATTATCTGGTAATGGACGTGAATCACCTGCCCATCGTGATTAAAGAGGCCTTTCACCTGGCCCGCACTGGGCGTCCCGGGCCCATATTAATTGACATACCCCGCGACGTATTTATGGACCAGACCGAGTTCAGCTATCCGGAGAAAATAGATTTGCCCGGCTATAAGCCGACGCTCCAGGGCCATCCGGCGCAGGTCAAGAAGGCCGCTAAAATGGTAAACGAGGCCAAGCGCCCGGTAATCATCGCCGGCCGGGGAGTCAATATATCCCGAGCTTACGGTGAACTGGCCTACCTGGCGGAAACGGCGCAGATACCGGTGCTGACCACGTTACTGGGCGTCGGCTGTTTTCCGGAGAGTCACGCCCTCAGCTACGGCATGGCGGGCATGCACGGCATGGTCTACGCCAATTTTGCCATTGAGAACGCTGATGTGCTCATCGCCATTGGCATGAGGTTTGATGACAGGGTGACGGGAAAGATAAGCGCTTTTGCCCCGCACGCCCATATCATTCATATTGATATTGACCCGGCTGAAATTGGCAAGAACGTCCGCGTTGATGTCCCCATCGTGGGCGATGTCAAGCTGGTTTTGCAGGCACTGAACAAACAGGTGACCAAGAAGTCTCGCCTTGACTGGATAAATCAGGTGGACGATTGGCGGCGGGACCACCCATCAATCGATATCAGGGACGATGACGGGCTGCTGCCTCAATATGTGGTCCGCCAGATATATGAAATAACCAGGGGCGAGGCCATAATCGTGACCGGGGTCGGGCAGCACCAGATGTGGGCGGCACAGCATTACTGGTTCGATAAGCCCAACAGGCTGGTTTCCTCTGGAGGCCTGGGGGCGATGGGCTTTGGTCTGCCGGCGGCTCTCGGAGCTCAGATTGGCTGCCCCGATACCACAGTCTGGTGCATTGATGGCGATGGCAGCTTTCAGATGACCATTCAGGAACTGGCCACCATTGTCCAGGAACAGGTACCGGTAAAAATAGCCATCATCAATAATGGGTATCTAGGGATGGTGAGGCAGTGGCAGGAACTGTTTTACAAGAGACGGTATGTGGCCACACCGATATCCTGCCCCGACTTTGTTAAAATCGCGGATGGGTATGGGATACCGGCGTTGCGGGTCAAGCAACGCCAGGAAGTGGCGCCAGCGATTAAACAGGCAATGACGCATAATGGGCCGTTCCTGATTGATTTTATGGTGGAGCAGGAGGAAAACGTTTATCCGATGATTCCGCCCGGAGCCACGGTGGCCGAAATCATGGAGGAACCGAAACAGCCGATAAAGGCCATTGCCGATTCCAAGAGCCTGAAGGTGAGCAACATCTAGGGGCCGAAAAAGAGTAACGAAATGACACCGACGAAGCATATATTGCTGGCACTGGTAGAGGATAAACCCGGCGTCTTGAACCGGATGTCAAATGTATTTCGCCGGCGTGGTTTCAATATCCACAGTGTCAATGTGCTGGAGACAATAGAGACCGAAGGCAGCGAGCGGCCCGGCCTGACCAGAGTTGCCATTGTCGTCTCGGGCTCGGCGGTGATTCTGGGCCAGGTTCGCCGACAGCTGGAAAAAATAGTTGACGTTGTCAAAGTCCTTGATATCACCACCAAAGACCTGGAGTAGGGCACAGACCAGCAGTTTACGGGACCGGATTCAGAGATGACAATGACGAAAATGAGGCATACTCTGGTGGCTCTGGTTGAGGACAAGCCCGGCGTACTGACCCGCATGTCCAGCCTGTTCCGGAGGCGTGGCTTCAATATTGAGAGCATCGCCGTGGGGCACAGCGAATTGCCCAACCTATCCCGCATGACCATCGTGGTGAACGGCACGGCGGGCATTCTGGAGCAGGTGAGAAAGCAATTAAGCAAAGTGGTTAACGTGGTCAAAGTTACCGATGTTACCGATGACAATATCACGGTAAGGGAGCTGGCACTGGTAAAAGTGAGGGCAAACTCCCAGACCCGCAGTGAGGTAATTGAGATTGCCGATATCTTCCGGGCTAGTATTGTTGACGTGGCGACTGATTCACTGACCATTGAGATAACCGGCGATGAGGATAAAGTGGACTCACTGTTAAATCTGCTGCGCGGCTTTGGGGTAAAAGAAGTGGCCAGGACGGGTTGTATCGCCATGCTGCGGGGGGCTGCCAGCCAGCCACGCCCTGAAGAAAAACCATCAAGAGCGAGAAAGGAAGGGTACAGGTTATTATAGTTTTCGGATTCTGATAGAATCGTTATGAATTAAATACCGGCCAAGAAATGATAAAGGAGGCAATAAAACATGGCCAAAGTATATTACGACAAGGATGCGAATCTGAAGCTGTTGAAAGGCAAGCTGATCGCCGTTATCGGCTATGGCAACCAGGGGCGTGGTCAGTCACTGAACCTTAAAGATAGCGGCTGTGACGTGGTGGTGGGGCTTCAGGAGGGCAGCAAGAGCAAGGCAAGGGCTGAGGCCGACGGACTGAAAGTGCTTTCCGTGGCGGCAGCAGCCAAAGCGGCTGATATCGTCATGCTGCTGGCCCCGGATAACATGCACCAGAAAATCTATAACCAGCATATCGCCCCGGGACTGACCAAGAACAATATGCTCATGGTTTCTCACGGCTTCACCATCCACTACAATCAGGTCGTGCCCGCGCCAAACATTGACGTCACCATGATAGCGCCCAAGAGCCCGGGGAACCTGCTCCGCGAGTTCTTCACCCAGGGGCAGGGCGTGCCCGCGCTGATAGCGGTATATCAGGACGCTTCCGGCCAGGCGAAAGAGAAGGCGCTGGCCTACTCATCGGCCATCGGCTGTGCCCGCGCCGGAGTCCTGGAGACCACCTTCGCCGAGGAAACCGAGACCGACCTCTTTGGCGAGCAGACGATACTCTGCGGCGGCGTGACGGCCCTGCTCAAGGCCACCTTTGAAACGCTGGTGGAGGCCGGCTATCAGCCGGAACTGGCTTACTTTGAGTGCCTTAACGAGCTCAAGCTCATTGTCGACCTTATCTACAAAGGTGGCATCAGCTTCATGCGTGATTCC
>VGOH01000004.1 GCA_016875955.1 Chloroflexota bacterium | reverse complement strand
CACTTTGGCTTGAGCACGCCCAGCCTGGCCAGGAACGTGGTTATCACCGGCATCTCAAAGACGATGCCGATGGCCAGCAGCAGCCGGGCGACCACCGATATGTAATTGCCCACGCGGATTTCAGGCGTGGCTATATCGGAGCCGAAGCTTATCAGGAACCTTGTTGCCGGCGGAATGAGTATGAAATAGCCGAAGACCACGCCGCCCGTGAACATCAGGGCTATCCACGGCAGGATGAGGTAGACGTACCTCTTCTCTTTAGAGGTCAGTGCCGGAGAGACGAACATGATGCCCTGGAAAACAAGGTAGGGCATGGCCAGGATGATGCCGGCGGTTAGACAGACCTTCATGATGGTGCCGACCATCTCGGTCATTTCAATATAGACAAGGCTGATACCCCCGGCAGGGAGCTTCAGGATGTAGAATAGCCAGTCGTAGAAAACGAAGGCGATAACCGAGGCCACGGCAATGGCGATGACGCTTCTGATAAGGCGCCGGCGCAGTTCCTGAAGATGTTCCAGGACGGACTGTTTCCTGTTTTCACTCATCTCTGGCAGTATCTTTATCGGCTATACCGGTATCCTTGGGCGGTGCCAGCTGTTTTTTCTCCCTGCTCTCTTTGGCCTCAATATCAATATCTCTGGTCACCTGGGAGGTGAAGTCATTGGTTGCCTTCCTCATGGCACGCATGGTTTTGCCCAGCGTGCGGGCAATATCAGGCAACCTTTTTGGCCCCCAGATAATCAGGGCCAGAATGAGGATGAGCAGTACTTCGCCAAAACCGATGCCGAAAAAGTCCATGTCTATTCCTTGGCTGGAGGCAATAAGTAACTCAACTATTTAAAAGTAGCTGGCCGGCAAGGTGACGCTGGTGGTGTTTAACTCTTGGTGCTTCTCTTGCGGGCAGACTTTTTAGTTTCAGGTGCCTCTTCCGGTTCTTCATCTTCCTCACCGCGCCGCCCTTTCTGGAAAGACCGTATTCCCTTGCCGATGGCGCCGCCAACCTGCGGCAGCTTACCCACGCCGAACACGATGAGGATAATGACCAGTATGAGGGCTATCTCCCACGGCCCCATGCGAAACGGCATAACCTGTTCCTCCTGCAAGCAACGCTTTTTATCATCTTGAAACCGTTTTTTTGTTCACCAGCAATCGTTCTTCACCTGAGAATACGGAGAGCCTGTTGCCGCGGGCATAGCCAATCACGGTGATGCCCAGCTGTTTGCCCAGGCTGACAGCGCGTTCGGTGGGAGTGCCGCGCGACACCACGATTGGCACCTGCATTCTGGCTGCTTTCAGCACCATTTCCGAGGAGATACGCCCCGTGGTCAGCAGGACTTTGTCCTCCGTGGGCAGCCCTTTCATCAGGCACTCGCCCATGATTTTGTCCAGCGTGTTATGGCGCCCGATATCTTCTGCGGAGACCAGAATGCTGTTGCGGTCGGCCAGCGCCGAGGAGTGGATGCCGCCCATTTCCTGAAAGAGGTCCTGGCGCTGGTAAAGCTGGCGCATCAGCGACAGGATTTCTTCCGGGGTGACCGCCAGGTCTGAGGCCACCTTTGGGGCGCTGACGTCGGAGCCGATGCCGCTCCCGCAGCCCGAGGTGATGGTGCGCCTTGGTGCCGCCTTATATTCACTCTTCAGCAGTCTCACATCGGCGATTGGTTCGTCCTGGCAAACGCGCAGGCTGGCCACCTCCTGCTGGCCGGCGATTATGCCCTCCATGTATAAAAAGCCGAGGACAAGCTGGACCAGTCTGGCCGGCGTGCACAGTATGGTGGCCACCGCATCGCCGTTGACGAAGATGGTCAAAGCCAGCTCACCCGGTATGGCCACCGTGTCTTCCCGCCAGGATTCACCGCTGAAAAAACGGCAGGTTACCTCCGGGGCAACATTTTGCCCGGTGCTCTCCTTCACTGTTCGGCTCATACTAACGTGTATTATACTAGTTGGCCGATATCATGTCTATGCTACTGGACGGAAAGCCGCCGTGCCGCAGGCTTTATTTGCCTTTGATTGGCCGTTGACGCCTCACCCCAGACCCCTCTCCAGCCAGAATCACGAGTAAATGACCACAGGCATAAATGGCTGGGGAGGGGAGCATAAAGGAGAGGGGCTCCGCCCCCTCTCCAGTTCTTTCCCCCTCTCAAACCTTATTAAAATGGGGTGTCACAGGCAAATCTGTTTGAGAGGGGGAGCAAGGGGGTGAGTAAAAGAACAACCATATGCAAACAGAGCATGCCGCAAGCTAATTTACATATATCAGCGGAGTGTGGTATAATCACTTGATTTGTAATTGCGAGGTGAGGTTTGGACAAGGAAACAAAGGCTGGTATTATCAGCGAATACCAGAACAAGGACGGGGATACCGGCTCCACCGAGGTACAGGTAGCCCTGCTTACCGAGAGGATAAGGCAGTTGACTAACCATATGGCCGGGAATGGCCATGACTATCATTCCCAGCGCGGTCTGCTCATGCTGGTGGGGAGGCGAAGGAGGCTGTTAAACTACCTGAACCGGGAAGACGTTGGTAAATATAATAAACTGATTAAACGGCTCGGACTGCGCAAATAAGGTCTGAGTGTGGAGGGGATAGTGTCAAATCTTCAGTCTTTTCAGTGTCGGGTCGGTGACAGAGACCTTATCCTTGAAACCGGCAAATTGGCCGGTCAGGCCAGCGGTGCGGTAACGGTCAGGTACGGGGAGACGGTGGTCCTGGTGACGGCTACCCTGGCTGAAGAGCCCCGTGAGGGCACTGACTTTCTGCCGTTAACCGTAGACTACGAGGAACGGCTGTACGCGGCGGGCAAGATTCCGGGCGGCTTTATCCGCCGGGAAGGGCGTCCCAGCGAGGCTGCCATTCTGGCCTGCCGGCTCGTTGACCGCCCGATACGCCCGCTGTTGCCCAAGGAGTGGCGTCGGGACATACAGGTCGTGGCTACCGTGCTCTCCGCCGACCAGGAAAATGACCCTGATGTCATGGCGGTCATCGGGGCCTCGGCGGCGCTGGGCATATCGGAGATACCTTTTGCCGGGCCGCTGAGCGCGGTACATGTCGGTTATGTCAATGGCGAGATGGTGCTGAATCCAAAGCTGGCCGAGCTTGAAAACAGCCAGCTGGACCTGGTCGTGGCCAGTACCCGCGAGGCCATTGTTATGCTGGAGGCCGGCGCCAAGGAAGTCCCTGAAGATATTTTGCCCAGGGCCATCCAGTTCGGATTTGAGGCCAATCAGGAAATCATCCGACTTCAGGAGCAGGTGCAGCAGGCATGCGGCAAGCCAAAACTGGAAGTGCCGGTGCTGGAGGCGAATTTGGAACTCGTTTCGGCGGTAGCTTTAGCCACCGACGGAGAACTACCAGCCCTGCTCGCCGAAGCGGATAAGTCCATTCGGGAGAGAAAGCTCGCTGGATTAAAGAGGCAGCTGGTGGCAGACCTTGGCGAGACCTATGCCGCAGAGGATATACTGGCTGCCTTTGAAGCCAGAGCCAAGGCTGAAGTCAGAAAAAATATTCTGGCCGGCAAACGGCTTAATGGTCGCCCCCTTGATGAAGTCAGGCCCATCAGCGTAGAAGTTGGGCTCCTGCCCCGGACACATGGCTCAGCGCTTTTCAGCCGCGGGCAGACGCAGGTATTGACCATCGCCACTCTGGGTTCAACAAGGCAGGAGCAGCAGCTTGACGGCCTCGGCATTGAGGAGGCCAAGCGTTTCATCCACCACTATAATTTTCCGCCATTCTCCAGCGGTGAGGTGAAGCGCCTGGGCTCGCCGGGTCGCCGCGAGATTGGGCACGGCGCGCTGGCGGAAAGAGCTCTGGTGCCGGTGTTGCCGGCCGATGCCGATTTCCCCTATACCATCAGGCTTGTCTCCGAGGTACTCAGCTCCAGCGGCAGCACCTCAATGGCCAGCGTCTGCGCCGGCAGCCTGTCATTGATGGACGCTGGCATACCGATAAAGACCGCCGTCAGCGGCGTGGCCATGGGTTTGGTCACCGGTGAGAATGATGAATACCAGGTGCTTACTGACATTGAGGGCCTTGAGGACGCCTATGGCGACATGGACTTCAAGATTGCCGGCACCAGGGACGGCGTTACTGCCGTGCAGATGGATATCAAGCTCAAGGGCGTCAGCCTGGAAACCCTGGAGAAGATAATCGCCCAGAGCCATCCGGCGCGGATGAGCATACTGGACAAGATGAATGAGGCCATCAGCGCCAGCCGACCCGAAATCAGCAAATACGCGCCGCGGATGTACAAACTGACCATTGACCCGGAGAAGATTGGCAGCGTTATCGGCACCGGTGGCAAGACAATCCGCTCCATCATTGAACAGACCAAAACCACCATTGACATTGATGATAGTGGTACCGTCCTGATTGGCGCTGTCAATGAAGAAGCAGCGCAGAAAGCCATCAACATCATTGAGGGACTGACCAAGGAAGTGGAAATTGGCACTATCTATACCGGGAAGGTGACGCGCATTTTTGACTTCGGCGCCATGGTGGAAATCCTGCCCGGGAAGGAAGGTCTGGTGCACATCAGCGAACTGGCCGAATACCGTGTGGGCAAGGTGGAGGATGTGGTCAAGATTGGTGACGAGGTCACGGTGAAGGCAATCAACATTGATAATATGGGGCGGGTAAACCTTTCCCGGAGGGCGGTCTTGGAAAAAGATTATCAACCCTCGGGCGCTCAAGCCAGAGATTCTTCCAGGTCAGGCCGACCATTCCGTAGGGATAGAGATTCGTATTCCGGGCGGCGCGACCAGCCCAGGCGCCGGCCGCCGCTGGCCAGGGGCACGTTCCGGGGCCACGAATAGCCTTCTCCAGCGGGAGGGGTATGATGAGTCCGATAAAGGTAATCGTTCATGGAGCTGCCGGTAAGGTCGGACAGGAGGTGGTCAGGGCCGTCTGCGGTGAAGATGGCATGCAGTTCGTCGGTGCCGTGGACCTCAAAGCCGCCGGAGATTCGCTGCTGCTGCCTGATGGTTCCGGCTCCGTTCCTTTTGCCACTGACCTCAGTGGTATCTTAGCCCGCTGTCAACCTGACGTCATGGTGGACTTCAGCATTGCCAGCGCCACCATGGCGGCGGTGCGGGTGGCGGCGAAAAAGGGCGTCAATCTGGTTATTGGCACCACCGGTCTCTCGCCGGATGATATCAAAGAGGTTGAACGTCTGGCCACGGAGAACCGGATTGGCGCGGTGGTGGCGCCGAACTTCGCTCTTGGTGCCGTCCTGATGATGCACCTGGCCAAAATAGCCGCCAAATACCTGGATTATGCGGAGATAATTGAACTGCACCACCACCGGAAAGCGGACGCTCCGTCCGGGACGGCGCAGATGACGGCCAAAATGATGGCGGCCGCCAGAGGCAAGCCATTTCTGCGGCCGGAGGGCAGGGACGCGGTGAGTCGGGGGGAGCAGACGGAAGGCGTGAGCATTCACAGTGTGCGCCTGCCCGGCCTTATGGCCCACCAGGAAGTGATTCTGGGTGCGCCCGGGCAGACATTGAGCATACGTCATGATACCATTAACCGGGAGTGTTATATGCCCGGAGTGCTGCTGGCGATTAAAGCGGTGGTCAAGCGTAAGGGATTTATTCTGGGTCTGGACAAATTACTGGGATTGTAAGTAAAAAATGGGCGAGTATAATATTGCCATTGTCGGTGCCACCGGGCTGGTCGGCCAGGAGTTCATCAGGGTACTGGTACAGCGCAGCTTCCCCATGAAATCAATCAGGCTGCTGGCCTCAGACCGCTCGGCGGGCCGGAAGATGACGGTCAACCAGCAGGAACATGAGGTCATGGAGACAGCGGCTGAATCTTTTGAGGGCATAGATATTGCCCTTTTCTCTGCGGGCGCGGAAATAAGCCGCTATTTTGCCCCGCTCGCGGCACAGGCCGGCGCGGTGGTGATTGATAACAGCGCCGCCTGGCGCATGGAGCCCAATGTGCCTCTGGTGGTGCCTGAGGTCAACCCTGAGGACATTGAGTGGCACAGCGGCATCATCGCCAACCCGAACTGCTCCACCATCCAGATGGTCGTGGCCCTTTACCCGCTGCACAAGGTGAACCCGATAAAGCGCATTGTGGCCAGCACCTACCAGTCTGTTTCCGGGACCGGCTCGGCGGCGATGGAGGAGCTGAATACGCAGAGCAAGCAGGTGCTGGAGGGACAGGCCACCATCCCCCACGTGTACCCGCATCAGATTGCTTTCAATGTGCTGCCGGAGATAGACGTGTTTCTCGACGACGGCTACACCAGAGAAGAGTGGAAGATGGAGCAGGAGACCAGGAAGATAATGCATGCCGGTGAAATCGCCGTATCGGCGACCTGTGTCCGCGTGCCGGTGTACATCGGGCACAGTGAGGCGGTGTGGGTGGAGTTCTCCTCGCCAATGATGCCTGATGATGCCGAGCGCATACTCGTTGAGGCGCCGGGAGTGAAGATACTGGATGACAATGCCATCAGCCTCTATCCGCACCCCTGGATGGCGGCCAACACCGATGATGTATTCGTCGGTCGTATCCGTCGTGATACTTCCCATCCCAATGGTCTGGTTATGTGGATAGTCGCCGATAACCTGCGCAAGGGAGCGGCGCTGAATGCGATTCAGATTGCCGAGGAAATGGTCCAGCGCGACTGGATAAAACCACGGGAGGTGGCAAAATGAAAGAGCTGGGAAGATTGCTTACCGCTATGGTTACCCCCTTTGATGATAAGGGGGAGGTGGACTATGAGCAGGCGAAAAAGCTGGCTCTGGCCCTGCTGGCTTCAGGGAGCGACGGCGTGGTGGTGGTCGGGACCACCGGGGAATCGCCCACTACGGTCAGGGCTGAGGAATACCGCCTGTTCCGGGAAATAAAGAAGGCGGTGGGTGGCCGGGGGACGGTTATCGCCGGCACCGGCAGCAACAGCACCGCCGAAGCCATTGAAGCGACGCAGGAAGCGGAGAAGATTGGCGTTGATGCCTGCCTGCTGGTGGTGCCCTACTATAACAAGCCCACCCAGGAAGGGCTCTACCAGCATTTCAAGGCGGTGGCGGAGAGCACCAGCCTGCCCTGCATCATGTATAACGTGCCCTCGCGCACCGTGGTCAACATGACCGCTGAAACCGTTATCCGGCTGAGCAAGATAAAAAATATCATCGGCGTGAAGGAAGCCGGCGCCAATTACGAGCAGATTGCCAAGATTATACAGGAGACCGGCGACGATTTCTTTGTCTGGAGCGGCAATGATTCTGATACCTTCCCCATCATGGCCCTCGGTGGCTACGGCATCATCAGCGTGGTTTCACATCTGGTGGGCAAACAGATAAAGCGGATGATTGACAGTTTTCTTCAGGGCAAGATTGCCGAGGCCGCGGCCATTCACCGCCACCTTCTGCCGCTGGTCAACGCCATGTTCATCGTCTCAAACCCCATCCCGGTGAAATATGCCGTGAATCAGGTCGGTTTCCGGGTAGGCAAGCCGCGGCTGCCGCTCACCGAGCCGGATGAGAAGACAGCGCAGATTATCAAGGATACCCTGAAGAAGTACACCATAGACCTGCCGGTATAGGATTAAGCGGCATTAGTTTAAATGTATCTGTATATTGTCGCCGGGCTGGTCCTGCTCGTTTCGTTGTGTTTCAGCCGTGAAAAAACAGTCCGGTCGCTGAAAATAGCCGCCAGGCGGTTTATTAAAATTTTACCGGCTTTTATTCTCATGCTCGTCCTGGTATCCGTGGCTCTTTACCTGGTGCCCGATGAGGTTATTTCCCACTATCTCGGAGGCCGCAATATATTCATTGACGTTATTCTGGCTTCCAGCCTGGGCTCAATCACCTTCATGCCCGGTTTCATCGCTTTCCCGCTGGCGGGCATCCTCCTCCAGAAGGGTGTTACTTACATGGTCATCGCCGCTTTCACCACCACGCTGATGATGGTGGGCGTGTTGACCGTGCCCATAGAGAAAGCCTATTTCGGTCTGAAGGTCACCGTTATCAGGAATGTAATCGGCTTCTTAATCGCCCTGACCGCGGCGGTCATAATCGGTATTGCCTTCGGAGAGATTTTATAGTGAAACGAAGTACTATCATCACCGTATTTATCATTGCCGGCTACTTCGTATTTCTGGGCGTTGCCTGGTTGATGGGGTACAACCCCGGCCAGCAAATCTGGCATAATTTCACCTCTTTTGCTGTGGAGATGTTTAAAATACTGCCGGGCGCTTTCATCTTAATCGGGCTCTTTGAGGTCTGGGTGAAGCGGGAGACAGTTGAGAAACACCTTGGCGAGAAGTCGGGGTTTAAGGGATACCTGTGGGTGATACTGCTCTCCGGCACCCTGGTGGGCGGACTGTATCTGGCGTTTCCCGTGGCTTACTCCCTGTATAGCAAAGGGGCCAAGCTGAGCGTGATTTTCACCTACCTCGGCGCCGCGGCCATCTGCCGCGTCCCGATGACCGTCTTTGAGGCTTCATTTCTGGGCATCAAGTTCACCGTCATACGGTGGCTGGTCTCCCTGCCGCTGGTGATTATCACCTCCATGCTGCTGGGCAATTACCTGGCCCGTAGGGGCTATAAACTATCGGCGGGGGAATAAAGGGGCGGTTCATAAGCACAGACTATTTCCCCATGATATTGATTGTGGTTCTATATGGCACTATAATTATCTGCGTCAGCAGCCAGAGTTAGGAGGGCAAAATGGGAGACCAGTACCCGAAGTTTAAAGCGGCGGCGGTGCAGACATCGCCGGTTTTCCTCAACCGGGAGGCCACTGTGGCCAAGGCCTGTCAGCTTATGCAGGAGGCCAGCCGCCACGGGGCCAAGCTGGTGGCTTTCCCCGAGACTTTTGTGCCGGGATATCCCTACTGGATACTGCTGGATTCACCGTTAAAAAATGGCGAATGGTTCTGCCGACTTTTCAAAGAAGCGGTAGAGATACCCAGCCCCGCCACCGATGAACTCTGCCAGGGGGCCAGGGCCGCTGATATCTATGTGGTCATCGGGGTAAATGAGAAAATTCCGGTCAATATGGGAACCATGTGGAACACAAACCTCTTAATTGACCGGCAGGGGACTATTCTGGGGAAGCACCGCAAGCTGGTGCCCACCTTCCCCGAGAAGATGGTCTGGTCCCGGGGCGATGGCTCCGGCATGAGGGTGTGGGAGACCGATATCGGCAGGCTGGGCACCCTGGCCTGTGGCGAAAACAGCAATACCCTGGCCAGGTATGCTTTGCTGGCGCAGGGTGAGCAGGTGCACGTAGCCAACTACCCGGCCCTGGGCGCTTCTACCAAACTGGGACAGAACACCTGGATACACCTCAGGGCAGGAGCCCATTCCTGTGAGGGCAAGGTCTTCACCCTGGTAGCCACCAGCACCATCAATCAGGAAATGGTGGAGATGCTCGGTGACACGGAGGAGAAGCACCAGTTCCTGACCAGCGCCAATGCCTACAGCGCCATCTACGGGCCGAACGGTGAGGTGTTGGCCAGCATTGAGGGCAAAGAAGGCGTAATCTATGCTGATATTGACATTGAGCAGGAGATAATCCAGAAGCAGTGGCACGACATCACCGGGCACTACAACCGGTTTGATGTGCTCTCGCTGAACCTGAACATGGACGAGGACCAGCCCATAAAATTTCTCACCAGTCGGCCCCGTGCTCAGGATGGTGTGCCAGCCCAGGCCGAGGCCATAAAAAAACTCCTGGAGCAGAGCCGGGCGGAGCAGCGGGAGCTCAGGAAAGCCATAGACCTCCTCTCCAAGAGGCTCGGTGAGGAGGGGGAATAAGGGCGCTGTCTTTTGATTATTTTCCCAGGCTCTTCTTGACTGCGGCCAGCTTATCCATGTATTCCTGCCGCACCGGGATAAATATCTCTATGGTCTTCAGGCCCTTGGCAGAGGCGTAGGTGCCGTGCTCTTGGTTTGAGGCAAAGACGGTAACATCGCCCTTTTTTACCGGATAGCGTTTCCCACCGCAAACCAGTTCACCCTCGCCCTCGGCGATAATCATGATTTGCTCGTGTTCGTGCCGGTGCAGGGGCCCAACGCCATTGGGCACAAAGGTAGCGAACATGGCCGTCGCCCGTTTGCCGGAAATAAGGTGTGCGCTGACATTTCCCGGAACCAGTTCTACCGGGGGAATGTCTGTGTGGTGCGTTATTAGCTTTTCATACTCTTCCCTGGTCGCCAGAGGTTCTTTTTTCGCCATTTTAAATGCCCCCTTGTTTGTTTTAGATTGCGCTTTCTTCCTGGCTGCCGCTACCATACCGGCTTTTTGAAAATGGTCTGTTCCCGCCGCTCGCCCACTGATATGATGCTGATAGGGCAGGCGACGAGCTCCTCCAGCCTGGCGAGGTACCGCCGGGACTGAGGTGGCAGCTTGCTAAAATCGCGGATATCGCTGATTGGCGTCTGCCAGCCGGGCAGCTCTTCATAAATAGGCTGGCACTTTTCCAGCATGGTGGTGCTGGCCGGGAAGAAATCGATTTTCTCCCCGTTCAGCTCATAGCCGGTGCATATCTTCAGGGTGGGTCGTGTGTCAAGCACGTCAAGGCGGGTAATCACGGCGTGAGTGAAGCCATTCACCCGGGTGCTGAACCTGGCGGCAACGGCGTCAAACCAGCCGCAGCGCCTGGGCCGGCCGGTGGTGGTGCCGTATTCGTGGGCCACTTCCCGTATTGAGTTGCCTACCTTGTCCTTAAGCTCGGTGGGCATGGGGCCGCCGCCAACACGGGTACAATATGCCTTGAAAACGCCCAGCACCTTGTCCAGTCTGGCCGGGCCGATTCCGGCGCCAAGACAGCCGCCGCCCGCCATCGGCGAAGACGACGTGGCATAGGGATAGGTGCCAAAATCGGGGTCAAGCAGGGTGCCCTGCGCCCCTTCCAGCAGGATATCTTTGCCGTCGTTCATCGCCTTTGCCAGCAGGGCGGTGGTATCACAGATATGGGGGGCCAGTATCTCGCCGTACCGGCAGTATTCCTCATAGACATCGTCCTCCGATAGCGGCCGGGCATTGTAGACCTTGGTCAGAATTGAGTTCTTATGGGCCAGTATGGCGGAAAGTCGCTCGCGGAAAACATCCCGGTCCAGCAGGTCGCTGGTCCGGATGCCCAGCCGGGCAACTTTATCGGCGAAGGCGGGGCCGATGCCCTTTCTGGTGGTGCCGATGGCCTTGCCTCCCCGCGCCTCCTCTTCCAGCCCGTCCAGGAGAATATGGTAGGGCATCACCAGATGCGCCCGGTCACTGATGAACAAACGTGAGGTAGCCATGCCCTGCTTCTTGAGTGCTGCCATCTCGTCAAGCAAAACGCGGGGGTTGACCACCACGCCGTTGCCAATAACGGAAATAGCTTTCGTGGAAAAAATGCCGGAAGGTATCAGGTGCAATTTGAACTCACCGAACTGGTTGACCACGGTGTGCCCGGCATTATCCCCGCCGGAAAATCGCACCACCACGTCGGCTGGCTCGGCCAGCAGGTCGACTATTTTGCCTTTGCCTTCATCTCCCCACTGGGCCCCGATAACCGCAACAACTGACATCAAATCCTCCGCACCAGTAATCTGAAAGCTAATTTCCCTTTGTCTGCTGTCGGGCGTTTAGCAGTCGCTGGACCACGGTCAGGTAGCTGAAAAAGGCGATGATGCCCAGCGCTGCCATCAATGCATAGTTGATGCTGCTCAGCAGCAGTCCGAGCGACAGGATGATGACTCTTTCCGTCCGGGTGAAAAAGCCAGCCTCACCAGCCAGACCGGCAGCCTCGGTCCGGGCGCGAAGGTAGCTGACCATCAGTGCGCCGGGCAGGGTGAAGCCAACGATGATAATACCGGTCGGCGCATAGTTCCTGACAAATAAGATTAAGATGCCCAGTAAAACGGCGGACTCACCCAGCCGGTCCAGAGTTGAGTCAAGTATGGCGCCAAACCTGGTGCTCTGGCCGGTATAGCGGGCCAGCGCTCCGTCCAGCATGTCAAACAGCCCGGCGACGAGGACGACAAAGCCAGCGGCGAAGGGCTGTTTGAGGGCGATAAGCACCGCTGCCCCGCATGATAGCAGCAGGCCAAGCCAGGTCAGGGCATTGGGGGTTACGCCGGTCCTGGCCAGAAGTCGTGCCAGCGGCTGGGAAAGATAGTGAGCAGCACCCTTGCGGGCTTCGGCTAACCTGGACCTGGGCCGCTGGTTATTTGAGGTGACGCTAACTGAACTCCCTTCCATATCTTCAGACCCAAATAGCCCCTTGCCTGGTGAGTTACCGCCTGAAAATCCCACGAAACGTTACTTGGCTGGTTTTGTGGCTGCCTTGCCCTTGGTCATGTCAGCGATGTATTTTTCCACCATCTGGTGGGCCTCGGCATCCGTGTACTGAATCGGGGGCGACTTCATGAAGTAAGCTGACGGTGCCACCAGTTCTCCGCCCAGCCCGCGGTCCATGGCCAGCTTGCAGCAGCGGATGGCGTCAATGACCACGCCGGCGGAATTGGGGCTGTCCCAGACCTCCAGTTTCAGCTCCAGATGCAACGGCACATCGCCGAAAGTGCGCCCTTCCATCTTGATATAGCAGAACTTGCGGTCCAGCAGCCAGGGAACGTAGTCACTAGGGCCCACGTGGATATCATCGGGGTTCATCTTGTAATCAAGCTGGGAGGTAACCGAGTTGGTCTTGGATATCTTCTTGGACTCAAGGCGTTCCCTCTCCAGCATGTTATAGAAGTCGGTATTGCCGCCGAAGTTCAACTGATAGGTGTGCTCCAGCTTGACACCACGGTCGCGGAACAGGCGGGTGAGCACGCGATGGGTGATGGTGGCGCCGACCTGCGATTTGATGTCATCGCCGATTACGGGCACACCTCTCTCGGCGAAGCGTTTCTGCCAGTATTTCTCGCGGGCAATGAAGACCGGGATGCAGTTGATTAAACCGCAGCCCGCGGTGAGAATCTGCTCAATGTACCACTTGGTGGCCTCTTCACTGCCCACCGGCAGGTAGTTGAGGACGATGTCAGTCTTGGTATCCTTGAGAATCTTGACGATATCGGCGGTCGGGCCGGGGGCTTTCTGAATCATCTGTGACAGGTATTTGCCCAGACCGTCATGGGTCATACCGCGCTGTACCATAACACCCGTAGGTGGTACTTCACAAAATTTAAATGTATTATTCGGTTTGGTATAGATGGCTTCAGCTAAATCTTTACCTACTTTGTTCTTGTCAATATCAAAGGCGGCGACAAAATTGACATCGCTGATATGGTAGCCGCCGAGGTTCACGTGCATTAACCCGGGCACAAACTGGTTTCCCTTGGCATCCTTATAGTAATGAACTCCCTGGACAAGAGACGAGCAGCAGTTGCCGACGCCGATGATGGCCACGTTTATTTTACCCATACTCAGTTGTTCCCCCTTAATAGCATCGGTTGAAACTATACCTTTATCGGGCGTGCGCTGTCAAGTGATTTCATCTGGCGGCGCGTGTCACAACGTAAGCCCGGCGGTTACCGGCCACCGTTTTGGAAGACCTTCTGCGGATGCCACTTTCCGGTTTCCTTATCAAAGCGCAGCACGCCCAGAAAACGCCCATCGGCGGTATAGGTCCGGCAGCGGCGGTGGTCTGGTGGCTCCAGCAGCAGGGCAACCGGCAGGCCGTTCCTGATAACCTGCTCGGTGGCCTCATCGACCACCGCCGCCGGCCATGCCGAGAGCACGCGGTCCATGGGGTGAAGGAAATGTTCCCAGCGACCGGAGCGGAAGGCATCTTCAAGGCTGGGGATGCTCACCGCCTCCCTGATGTCAAAGGGACCGTAGCGCCGGCGGACCAGGCTTTTAAGGACGGCACCGCAGCCCAGAGACTGACCAAGGTCATGGGCCAGCGAGCGGATATAGGTGCCCTTGCCGCATTCCACTTCAATTGTCATAAGTGGTGGCTGAAAGTCAACGATATCCAGGCTGTATATCGTCGCCGGCCGACTTTTCCGTGCCACGGTTATGCCGGCACGGGCCAGTTCGTACAGCTTCTTTCCATGATGCCTGATGGCGCTGTACATCGGCGGCGTCTGGCGGATAGTGCCGCGAAAGGAAGCCAGCACTGCTTCAATCTGCTCACGGCGGATACCGGCAGGCTCCCCGCGCTGGACAACCCGGCCACTGGCATCATAGGTATCGGTGGTCAGCCCCAGTTCAATATCGGCAAGGTAGGTTTTGCTGGCCTCGGCCAGGAATTCAACCAGGCGCGTCGCCTGCCCGAGACAGACCGGCAGAACACCGGTCGCCATCGGGTCGAGAGTGCCGGCGTGCCCCACGCGGCGCTCGCCGCTGAGCCGTTTCACCGCGGCTACCACGCGATACGAGGTTATGCCCTGAGGCTTATCTATATTTAGAATGCCATCCACAGTTATTGCCAGAGTCAGGGTTATTCCTAGTCTGAAGAACTCACCTGGTCAATGAGGTCGATGATGTGTGTGCCGCGCTCAATGGAATCGTCCCAGTGGAAGCTGAGTTCCGGAATGCGGCGCAGCCTGATTTTTTTGGCCATTTCCTTGCGCAGGAAATTGGAGGCACCGGTGAGGGCGTCAAGCGCCTCCTTTTTTTGCTGCTGGTTGCTGATAAAGCTGATGAATATCTTGGCGTACTTGAGGTCCGGCGAGGTGACAACCTCGGTTACGGCAATGAAGTTGCTGAGCCTGGGGTCTTTGATTTCACGCTGCAAAAGCTCGCTGATTTCCTGGCGGATGAGCTGGTTCACACGTTCAATGCGATGCGACACAATAATGGACTCCTCAGCCTGATAATACTGCCCGGCTAGGCAGCCTTGTCCATGCGGTAGAATTCAAGCCGGTCGCCAACCTGAAAATCGGCAAAGTCCTTGACGGCAACGCCGCATTCATAACCGGCGGCGACTTCACGGACATCATCCTTGAACCGCCGCAGGCTGCTCACCGTGGTATCAGCAATGACCTCCTCGCCGCGGCGCACCCTGACTGAGGAATTGCGGTTGATTTTGCCATCTAAAACGTAGAGGCCGGCCACCTGTGTGCCTTTGGCGGCGGAAAAGACCGCCCGGACTTCGGCATGTCCATCGATAACCTCAACATATTCTGGCTCCAGCAGGCCTTTAAGCGCCTTTTCCACATCGTCAATCACGTTGTAAATCACGTCGTATTGACGGATATCAACTCCCTCTGTGCTGGCCAGCCGGCGGGCGCCTTCGTCAGTGCCAACGCCAAAGCCAATGATGAGGCCGTTGGAGGCAGCGGCCAGCATTACATCACTCTCGGATACATTGCCGGTACCGCTGTGGAGGATGCGGACCTGGACTTCGTCGGTGCTCAGACGTTCCAGGGAGCTCAGGATTGGCTCTATGCTGCCCTGAACATCTGCCTTGAGGATGACATTGAGCCCTTTGACCTGGCCGCTGCTGATTTTATCGTATAGATTGTGCAGGCTTACCGACTTGGCGGCAACCGTAGCTCTTTCTTCCATTTCCCGACGGCGTTTTGCCAGCAGTGCCTGTGCCTGCGGTTCGCCGGTAACGGCGGTCATGATGTCTCCCGCCTGGGGCACGCTGTCCAGGCCAAGGATTTCCACCGGCGTGGCCGGCCCGGCTTTCTTTATCTGTTTGCCCGTATCATTCAACATGGCCCTGACCCGGCCCCATGTGCCACCAACGACAATGGTATCGCCCGGCTTCAGAGTGCCGCTATTTACCAGCACGGTGGCCAGCGGACCGCGGGTCCGGTCCATCTCAGCTTCAACGACCACTCCCGAGGCCTGCCCTGCTGGATTAGCTTTAAGCTCTTCCACCTCGGCCACCACCAGCAGGTTCTCCAGAAGCTCCTTGATGCCTGTTTTCTCTTTTGCCGAGATGGCCACGCAGACCGTGTCTCCACCCCATTCCTCAATCAACAGCCCGGCCTCGGCCAACTGCTGCTTCACCCGGTCCGGATTTGCTTCTGGCTTGTCAATTTTATTGATGGCGACGACAATCGGGACGCCGGCGGCGCGAGCGTGGCTGATGGCTTCCTGCGTCTGCGGCATCACACCGTCATCGGCAGCGACCACCAGGATGATAATATCGGTTATCTGGGCACCGTGAGCCCGCATGGCGGTGAACGCTTCATGGCCCGGCGTGTCCAGAAAGGTGATTTTCTGGTCGTCCACGGTAACCTGATAGGCGCCGATGTGCTGCGTGATGGCACCGGCTTCAGTGTCCATGACGTTGGTCTGGCGGATGGCGTCGAGCAGTCGTGTCTTGCCGTGGTCAACATGGCCCATAACCGTAACCACCGGAGGGCGTGGCTGCAGATTTCCGGCCTCTTCAACCTGCAGCTTGCGGCGCTTTCTCATCTCGCTGATAGCGCTGGCGGCGCCTTCCGCAGCCCGCGGCTTCAGGCGCGTTTCATAGCCCAGGTTGGTGGCTATCTCTGAGGCAATATCATAGTCAATAATCTGATTGATATTGGCCATGATATCCTTCCGCATGAGCTGTTTGATGATGTCAATGGCACTGACCTGAAGGAGGTCGGCCAGCTGCCGTACGCTCATGGAATGAGGCAACTCCACCTGGCCCTTTTTGACCGGCTCTGGTGACGGGGTCGCTTCTTCAACTTTCACTTCGGCGGTATCATCCGCCTTTTTGGTCCGGGCCAATGGTGGCTCCTTTCAGATATTCCGCAGCGTGCTTCATTAGCTGCTCCCGCCCGTCTTTGCTGAGGCTGGTATGCAGCGCATAGTTAAGTTTATTGCCTTTCAGGCCCACCTCCCAGCATTCCAGGTTCGGGCAGAGATAGCTGCCACGGCCCGCCTTTCTGCCGGTGATATCTATTTCTATGTTGCCGTCCGGCGTCTTTACGATTCGTATCAGCTCTCGTTTTGCCTTTACCTGACGGCAACCAAGGCATGTCCGCTGCGGCGCCTGTCTGCGGACGGGGCGGAGACTAGTACTCTTCATCTCCCTCCAGGAAGTCGGTATCTCGCCGTCGTTTCTTTATTCTGATGCCGTCCTCGGCGCTTTCTTTGGCGGAAACGCCCTTCTTCTTCTTTTTGGGCTTCTCTACCGGTTTATCCGGCCTTGGTGCCAGGATATCTTCAGCAAATCTGATTTCGGCTTTCCGCTCCGTTACCTGCGGTTCAAAAAACACCGGCGGCTCGATGGGGACCTCTTCGGCCGCAGGCACCGGTTCAGCCTTTGCTGCGGCTTCCTCCTTGACCGGTTCCGCAGAGACGGGAGCCGGTTCCAGCAGTTCCGGTATCTCGGCCACCGGTTCTTCTTCGGTGACCGCTGCTTCCTTTTCTTCTACAGCTGGTTCTGGTTTGGCGGCAGCTTTTTCTGCCTCCACCATTGAGGTGCTCTTGATGTCAATGCGCCAGCCAGTCAGCTTGGCCGCCAGCCTGGCGTTCTGCCCTTCCTTGCCGATAGCCAGTGATAGCTGCTTATCCGGAACCACCACGGTGGCGATTTTATCGTCTTCATTCAGGCTGACGCTGACAATCTGGGCCGGACTCAGTGCGTTGTTGACAAATGTCATGACATCGGGGCTCCACTGAATGACGTCTATCTTCTCGCCGTTCAGTTCACTGACGATGTTCTGGATTCTGATACCACGCAGCCCGACGCAGCAGCCCACCGGGTCAATGCCATTCTGGTGCGCCGCCACGGCCACTTTGCTCCGATAGCCGGCTTCGCGGGCGATGGCTTTTATCTCCACCGAGCCGTTATAGACCTCGGGCACTTCCAGCTCCAGAAGTCGGCGGAGCAGGTCAGGGTGGGAACGTGATACCACCACCCTTGGCCCCTTGGTGGTTTTAAGGACCTGAATGATGCATACCTTAAGACGCTGGCCAACCCGGTATCTCTCCGTGCGCACCTGTTCCGAGGCGGGCATTATGGCCTCGGTTCGGCCCAGGTCAACGTAAATCTGCCCGGGCTCAATACGCTGTATCATGCCGGTGACGACCTCGTCTTCTTTTTCAGCGTATTCTTCCAGGATGGCACTGTGCTCAGCTTCGTGGAGTCGCTGGAGGATAACCTGTTTGGCGGTCTGGGCAGCGATGCGCCCCGCGTTGTCGGGCGTTGACTCTACCATGATGATATCGCCTAACTGGATATCTGATTTTAGCTTTTGTGCCTCTGCCAGCGATACTTCCTGCCGGGTATCAGCCGGCCTTTCCACCACCTTTTTTTCCGCCCATACTTCCACCCGGCCGCTGTTGGGATTTATTCTGACTGAGATGTTCTGGTTTGGAGCAAAGCTATCCTTGCGGTAGGCAGAAGCCAGCGCCGACTCCACAGCGGAAAGAACGGTCTCTTTGGGCAGATTCTTTTCCGCCGCCAGCTGAGTTATGGCCAGTACGAAATCACTTTTCATCTCTGACTCAACTCTCCACTATCGCCAATAATTAAAAAAGTGGGGATTGAACCCACTTGATGAAGTCACTCTAGTCTTTGCCAGTAGAGTATAACACTAATTAATTAAAAATACAAGACGGCCTCCGGCATTACCGGCGCTCCCTGGCCCCGAAAATCTTGGTGCCTATTCTGACGATGTTGGCGCCTTCTTTGGGAGCAATTTGATAAGAGCTGGTCATGCCCATTGACAGGTATCTCATATCAATGTTGGGCAGGTTTAATTCTTTCACATGGTCAAACAGCTTTTTCATGGCCACAAAGTAGGGGCGGGAGTCCTCCGGGTTTTCGGAGAGCGGCCCCATGGTCATCAGCCCCACCACCCTGATATTGGGCAGGGTGGAAATATCCTTCAGCAATTGCTCGGTGTCCCGCGGCAGTACCCCCGCTTTTTGCGGCTCCTCACCTATATTCACCTCCACCAGCACGGGCATGACTTTGCCGATTTCAGCGCACCGCTTGTCAATTTCCCGGGCGATTTCAGCGGAGTCAACGGTCTCAATCATGTCAAAAAGCGGGACCGCTTTCTTGACCTTGTTGCGCTGCAGGTGGCCGATGAAGTGCCACTGTGCTCTGTTGCCAACGACGGCGTAAGCGGCCTCTGCCTCCTGGACATAGTTTTCACCGATTATCCGCACGCCGGCCTCAACTGCTTCCATGATTTCAGCCGGAGTCCTGGTTTTGGCCGCCGCCACCAGCTGTACCCCCTGGGGCAATTCGTTCAATATCTGCTGTACGTTTTGCTTGATTGACATAATAACAAATTTTCTCCCCTCGCGGCTACGTTTATTTTACACTACGAGGTTGGCAACCTCAATTGAAATCTGAGTTAATCAGGTTTTAATCTGATAAAGTGATGGCCCAGATAGCTCAGCGGGTTCTGTTTGCCTTTGGTTGCTCTCAAGATACTCACCCCCTGTGTCCCCCTCTCAAACGGATACTGC
>VGOH01000003.1 GCA_016875955.1 Chloroflexota bacterium | reverse complement strand
CAATTCCGAAATTCTGGTGCAGGAAGCCCTCGCCGGCGCGCAGGCCTGCGGCGCTGAGACCGAGCTCATCACCATCTGGGACAAGGACATAAGACCCTGCGACGGATGTCTGTCCTGCGAAAAGACCGGCAAATGCCATATCAAAGATGACGTGCAGGTGATTTATCCCAAAATGATAGCGGCCGATGGCATCATCTGGGGCACGCCGGTTTACTTCTGGAGCGCCACCGCCCAGGCCAAGATGCTCATTGACCGCTCCTATGCCCTGTACACCAATAACAACCGGCTGGCCAGCAAGGTCGGCGGCGTCATATCGGTCGGCGCCAGCCTGGGCAATGTGGCCGTCTGGAATCTGTTCAATACTTTCTTTTCTGTGCATCACATGCTCTCCACCGATTTCGTCTATGGCTATGCCAGGAACAAGGGAGATATTCGCAAGGATAAGCACGCCATGCAGGCGGCAAGAGAACTGGGCCGGCAAATGGTGTTGATAGCGGAGCGGAAATTCAAATACCCGGAAGAGTATAACGTGGCTATCTACCGCTTTGTTAAAAGAGAGCGTGGCATTGATAACTGCGTTGGCCGGGACAGGTTCGCTGACTGAGTATCCGAGCCATCAAATATGGAGCATAAGGAGGTCATCATGGGACTGCCACAAATCAGCGGTGTTGTCGGCGGCATTCTGGCAATTCTGGGCGGAATTATTGTGATAATCAAGCCACAGATAATAGCCTGGGTGCTTGGTATATACTTGATTATATTTGGTGTCTTTGCGGTTCTGGCCGCTCTGGGTATAACTTAACTTCCTCTCCTGCATCATTCATGCCCAACTGCTTCGCCATACTCACCAGCGGGGCGTTTAGCTGAATGTGACGGGGTAAAAAGCGCGACTCTTTCCGTACTGAGAGCGTGACTTCTGAATCTTAAGCAATCTCAAGGAGGTGAATCACGTCTGATAATCTGCGGCAACTGAAAAAAACCATAGTGGAAGGCAATGATAATCTAGCGGTGGCTCTAACCCAAAAAGCCCTGGCAGCCGGCGCTCGGCCAGCCAGCCTAATAAGCGATGCCCTGGTGCCGGGTATCCAGGAGGCCGGGGAATTATGGAACAAGAACGTCTATTTCTGGCCGGATGTCGTCATGAGCACGGAAGCTTTCCGGGCCGCGATGGCGGTTATTGAGCCTCATCTGGCCTCGGGGCAAATCGGGACTGCCGGGAAGGTGCTCATCGGCACAGTGGCTGGCGACATGCACAACCTGGGCAAAAAGCTGGTTATTGACATGCTGCGCTGTGCCAATTTCAATGTCACCGACCTGGGAGAAGACGTGCCGGCAACGACCTTCATTGATAAGGTAAAGGAGAGCCAGCCTGATATCCTGGGGCTGGGCTGTTACATGACCACAACCATGCCGGAGATGAGAAATATCATCGCCGAACTCAAGCACAGCGGGCTGGGGAGCAACGTGAAGGTGATTATCGGCGGCGTACCAATAAGCCAGGAGTTTGCCGATGAGATTGGCGCTGACGCCTGGGGCAAAGATGCCTTTGACGCTGTGGAGAAGGCCAGGCGACTAGTGACATAAGCGGAAATGACAAATGAAAAAGCTGAGGTTTAAGCCATGACCGTAAAAGATTTAAAAGGTTTCTTTTTGCAGCCGGAACGTCCCCGGGTCCGTGTCTTCGCCCAGATGCACGACCATGCCATGTTCCTCGCCGGCGTACCCGCCAGGACTTTCTACTGGGATGCCAGAACTTTCGTTGATACCATAGCTGAGGTGGCTGCCTATTATGATATGGATAACCTCATGGCCGTCGCTGATGCGTACAATTTTGAGATTGAGGGTATGGGCGCCAAGATGATTTACAGCGACAATGCCATGCCCACCATTGACTTCCGCGCCCCGCTGGTCAAGGAACCGGAGGATTTGCGTCGGCTCAAAACGCCGGATTTTTACCGCGATGGCCGCCTGCCTTATGCCCTTGACTGCATCAAGTTTGGCACCGAATACGGGGTGTACCTGAGCCGCTTCTGCTCCCCGTTCAGCATGGCAGTGGGTATGCGTAGCTATCCTCTCCTAATCAGGGATATGAGGAGACAACCTGAATTCGCCCACGAGCTGTTCACCTTCATCGTAGACGAGGTGCTAGTACCGTACCTGAAGGAACATAAGGCGTATTGCGGCATAACTGTCACCAGAGGTGTTGATGCCTGGGCTTGTGTGCCCAACCTTTCGGTTAAAGATATGAAAGAATGGGTGGTCCCCTACAATCAGCGCCTGATGGCCAAAGGCGAGGAACTGGGTATGGCCGTCAGCTCCAACAGTGGCGATTACAATGAAGAGCGCCCAGAGAAGTTTGATGCCGGAATACTGCACGGCTCTTTTGATGTGGAGATTGCTTCGCAGCAGAGTCCAATGCTGTTTATGGGCATGGGCCGCTGGGAAGAATACCCCCTTGAGCCGGTACGTGAATACAGCGCCCGGTACCGGAAGCAGGGCATCCGCATTCCCGTTACCGTCGGCCTGAACGCCCGTCTCTTACGCGATGGGCCAGTAGAGAGGATTGTGAGCACTGCCAAGCGCTTCATTGATACCTTTGCCCGGGACCATGAACTGAGCATATTCCTGGCCAATATCCCCATGGATACCCCTCCGGCTCATGTCCACGCCGCCGTCGCCGCCATACACACCTACGGCCGGAAGCCAATAGCGGCTGACCTGGACAAAATCAAGTTCAGGATGCCAGAGCGTGAATCATTCCAGGAATGGAGAAAAGGAGCCCATTAGCGCCCGAATTATATAATCAGTACCAGAGGGACAACAAGCGCTATCAGTCCGGTGAATACGACAACGAAAAGAAAGAGATTGTATCTCAGCGCATAATTGCTTAACAGCGACTCATCATAATAACCATCGACCCCCTGGTCTTTGTACATCTTCAGCAGCCCGTTTATCAACTTGATTCTGGTCTGTTTTCCCTTTAGTAATCCTAGCTCGACCACAAAGTTGACCGCGATGACGAGGCTGAAAAAGGTAAAGAACACAATCCAAACAGTAGCATCTTTATCCGAACCTTGCGCCACTCCTGAGTTCACGCCCAGAGCTATAAGATTCAAGAGAATCGCGGTGAGAATGAAGATAGTATCGGTGCGGGTATTCTGTTGCAGCTCGGTTATGATATGTTCATGGACACGTTCAATCATATTTTCCCCTCCACTTTAGGACCAACTCAAACCAGATTACCGGATATTATTACTAATAATAGACCAGCCGACCTCTAAAATTCAATATAGTGGTGGAAAGGTACTATTCGCATATGGTTATTCTTTCGCTCACCCCCTTAATCCCCCTCTCAAACAGGCTTATCTTCTGCGCCCCATTTTAGTAATGTTTGAAAGGGGGAGAGAATTGGAGAGGGGGCAGGGGTGAGGCGTCAACTGCCAACCAAGGCAAACGGAACCTTTTCTTGACTGCGGGCAGGGCGGGAATTATAATATCACTCACCGTTCGAGTCATTATTTCAGGCAGGGCAGACATGGGGCTGGAAGAGTACCGGAAGAGACGCAAATTCGGCAAAACCCCTGAGCCGGAAGGTAAAGTAAGCCGCGGCGCGGGCAAACGTTTCGTGGTGCAGCGACACCAGGCCAGCCATCTGCACTATGATTTTCGTCTGGAGATGGAAGGCGTGCTGAAAAGCTGGGCGGTGCCCAAGGGCGTGCCGGAAGCGCCCGGCGTGAGGCGACTGGCCGTGCAGACGGAAGACCATCCCGTTGACTATATAGATTTTGCCGGCATTATCCCGGAAGGGGAGTATGGGGCGGGCACGGTGGAAATCTGGGATAAGGGCACGTTCCGGCTGGACAATAAATCAGCCGATGAGATTGAATTCAACCTGCAAGGACAGAAGCTGTCGGGCGACTACGTGCTCGTCCACACCGATGGCAAGAACTGGCTTCTTATTAAAAGAAAGCCAAAGAACCGATAATATATAAGAAAGGTTAGAGAATCTTGAAAGTCCTGGGCATCATGGGCAGTCCGCGGATAAAGGGCAACACCGACCTGCTTCTTGACGAGGCGCTGAAGGGGGCGCAGAGCCGGCAGGCCGAAATAGAAAAAATTATCGTGGACAGGATGAAGATAACGCCCTGTAAGGAGTACTACGGCTGTCTTAAAGACGGCAACTGCGTCATGCGCGACGATATGGACGTCATTATCCCCAGGCTGCTTGAGGCCGACGGCATCATCGTGGCGTCGCCCATGTTCTTCTACGGGATTACGGCGCAGCTTAAGGCGCTCATTGACCGCTGCCAGGCGCTGTGGGTGAGAAGGAACATTCTTAAAAACCTTCCTGAGTCCAAAAAGAAAGGCGCCTTTATCGGCGTGGGGGCGACACAGGGCAAACAGCTATTTGACGGCTCAATACTGGTGATAAAATACTTCTTCCGGGCCTTCGGTGCGGAATATGTTGATGAGATGCTGGTGCGGGGGGTGGATAAGAGGGGGGAGATAAAAGAGCACCCGGATTTGTTGAAACAGGCGTTTGAACTGGGGCAGAGGCTGGCGCAGCAGCTCGGTTAGCCCTGCTTTTTCTTCTCTCGCTTCTTCTCTTCCTCACCCGTCGGCCCGTAAAACTTCTTGAGCTTGTCGGCCATCGCTTTCAGAGTATCGGCCACTTTGCGGTTTATCGTGCCCGCGGGATACTTGCCGTCTTTACCCCGCCGGCCCGCGGCCACGCCGGTGAGCACCTCAATGCCCTCGTCAACGGTGCCGGCGGCGTAGATATGGAACTTGCCCGCCTTGACCGCCTCTATCACCTCCGGGCGCAGCATCAGGTTCTTCAGGTTGGCTTTCGGTATCAGCACCCCCTGGTCGCCGTTCATGCCTTTGGCGCGGCAGACCTGAAAAAAGCCCTCAATCTTCTGGTTGACGCCGCCGATGGGCTGGATTTCACCCTTCTGGTTCACCGAGCCGGTGACGGCGATGTTCTGCTTTATAGGTATATCCGACAGGCTGGAGAGCAGCGCGTAAAGTTCGGTGGAGGAGGCGCTGTCCCCCTCCACGCCCTCATAAGACTGCTCAAAGCACAGGCTGGCGGAGAGAGATAAGGGGTGCTCCTGGGCGTACTTCCAGCCCAGGTAGCCGCTCAAAATCAGGACGCCCTTGTCGTGGATGCGGCCGCTCAGCTGCGACTCCCTTTCAATATTAATCACGCCACTGCGGCCCAGAAACGTCTTGCAGGTGATGCGTGAGGGCTTGCCGAACATGACATCGCCCAGGCTGTATATGGCCAGGCCGTTTACCTGGCCCACCACCTCGCCCTCGGTATCAATGAAGATGGTGCCGCGCTCAATGAGCTCCCGGATGCGCTCGTCAGGCAGGTTGTGGCGGAAGCGCCGTTCTTCCGTTGCCTTCTCCACGTGGCTGGCGCTGACCAGCGAAGCGCCCTCTTTCCGCGCCCAGAACTCCGCCTCTTCCACCAGCTCTTTAATCCAGGCAAAGCGGGAAGACAGCTTCTCCTGGTCGCCCACCACCCGCGCCGCATACTCCACTACCTTGGCCACGCCGGAGCGGTCGAAATGGTGCAGGTCGCAGTCCTCGCAGTAGCCGGCGATGAAGGCAGCAAAAGCCTTGAGGTTGGCCTTGGTCTTATCAAGCTGGAAATCAAAATCGGCCTTGACCTTGAATATCTCCCAGAAGTCCTCGTCATACATGGAGAGGAGCTGGTAGAGCATGCCATCGCCGATGAGGATTATCTTGACGTTTATCGGCATCGGCTGTGGCCTCAGTCCCTGCGGCGCGACCAGGCCGTACTGCTCAAAGGGGTCCTCAATGCGCACTTCCTTGGTGCGGATGGCGCGTTTCAGTGCCGGCCAGACGCCGGGGTTGGTCAGGACATCGTTGGCGCTGAGCAGCAGGTAGCCGCCGTTGGCCAGCTGCAGGGCTCCCGGCTTGAGCATGGTATGGTCGCTGAGGTAGCCGCCGAAGAAAAAGCGCCGCTCGATTTTACCGAACAGGTTGGCATAGTTCGGGTTCGGCTCGGTGATTACAGGCGGCCCGCCGGCGGCGCTGCTGTCAACAAAGACGTTTACCTGGAACGGTAAAAAGGGGTCGCGGCCGCCCATCATCTGGCTGGGCGCGATGCCAAGCACTGCCTGGGGTGGCTCCTCTCTTTCCTTGAATACCTCCAGGTTGTTGAGAGTGAAGGCCTTGAGGTCGTTAAGATAGCGTGTTATTTTCTCCGAGTCCTGGTAAGCATTGAACAGGTTGCGGAAGAGGCGGGATATGGTGTAATCAGCCACCGTTTTATCGGTTTCCTGCAGTTTTTCCACGGTCTGGCTCTCGATTTCGCGCATCTTCTCAAAGGTGGTGCGCACCTTTTGCAGCAGCTCGTTGCGTTTCTTCTCTATTTTCTGGCGCACCGAGCCATCCAGCGCCAGATAATCCGCCTGTGAAATTGCCTTGCCGTCAATCATGGGGAACAGGGCTGGCCCCACCGCCGTCATCTGTAATTGGAAGCCCTGCCGCTGCGCTTCCTCGGCGGTCTCTTCAAGCAGCTTCTGCTGCCTTGTCTGGCTTGCCTCCACCGCCTTTTTTCTCTCCGAGGTATATTCCTCGCTGGAGAAGGCCTTGGCCAGCTCTTCTCTCAGTTTCTGCAGCAGGCTGCCAATCTGGTCCCGGAAAGGCTTGCCCTTGCCCTGGAGCAAGCTGACAATCTGGGGCCGGTCCGGGTCGGCGAAGTTGTAAAGGTAGCACCAGTCCTCAAGCTGGCGCTTTTCCTCCACTTTTTTTCTTTCCACCAGGCGCTGGATATAGGTCTTGACCACCGTCGTTTTGCCGGTGCCAGTCAATCCGGCCACGTAGATATTGTAGCCTTCACGGTCCATGGACAGGCCAAACTCAATGGCCCGTATCGCCCGGTCCTGGCCGACGAACTCGCGCAGTGGTGCCAGGTTCTTGGTGTGGTTGAATTCAAAGATATCAGGGTCGCATTCCCAGCGCAGTTTATCGGTCGGGACTTCATATTTCTTAATATCCATATCCACTCCCGGCTGTTTACCAGCGGCCACAATGCTTCTGATACTAATGTTATACCATTAGTCGTGGGCTTGTTCAAGGCGCAGCCTGATTGAAGCGGTGGATGTCCCGATTAAGAATATGGATATCCGCGGGGAAAACAGCCCAGCAATGCCGGGGCAAAGTTTTTATTATATTTTGCTGGCGAGGGAAAAAGCTTCCGCCATTCTGCTTATTTTTATTGTGCTAAATACTTAAAATTTTTAACACGAGTTCGGGGATGACCTTGACAATGGTATAATGCCTCTGGTATCCTAACTCTGACTCGTGTCTTGAAAACCTTGATTAAGTCAGTGGTAACAGTACGGCTTAATTCTTTTAAACATAGTCATTATGAGATTTATAGTAACCGCGGTTGTTGCCTATTTACTGTATCTTGTCCTGACCATCGGTTCCGGCACTCTGCTCCTCTGGAATGAAGCCGAGTTAATCATTGGGGCAATTTTCGCCCTGGTGGTGGCGGCGCTGGTCAAGAACAGATACCTCAAGAAAAGCCTCCGCATGCTCAATCCCGTCAGATGGTTCATCTGGCTCATCTATCTGTTCCTGTTCTTCTTCGCTATGGCGCAGGCCAATGTTGATGTTGCCTATCGCGTTATCACTGGGCGGATAAATCCGGGTATCGTCAAAATTTCTCCCAGATTGAAAAACGATATGTCGCTCACCCTTCTGGCCAATTCCATCACCCTGACGCCGGGGACTTTGAGCGTTGACGTGGAGGAAGAGACCAACGACATGTATATTCACTGGATTAATGTGAAACCTGACGTGCTCAAGGAGATGCCCCGGGACTACCACCCGATTTGCAACAGCTTTCCCGACTGGGCAAGGAGGATAGCGGGATAATGTGGCTCCCGGCAGCCATTGTGATGGTCGTCTGCATGCTGGCATGCATTGCCCGGATTTTTATCGGACCGGGGGCGCCAACCCGGCTGGCTGCCTTTGATACCACCAATACGCTGGTGGTGGCCCTTATGGTGGTCCTGGCTATCATGTTTGAGCAGGTTATTTTCGTGGACGTGGCCATTGTCTATGCGCTGCTCTCGTTTATCATGACGCTTTACGTGGCCAGATTCATTGAGGGGAAGAAGTTTTAAATGGGTGCCTTAAATATCGTCACCTATGTGTTCATTGGGGTTGGCCTGTTTTTTAACGCGGTCGGCAGTTTCGGGCTGAACCGGTTTCCCGATGTATACACCAGGCTGCACGCGGCCACGAAATGCACCACCTTCGGCTCAATGTTCCTCATCCTGGCGGTGATTGTGCAGTCGGCCAGCATCTGGGTGATGGAGGGAGCTCTCTCATCCCAGTCTGTTCTCTCCATACACGCCATAATCGCGCTGGTGGTGCTGCTGATTACCAACGCGACAAGTGCGCACGCGATTGCCCGGGCGGCACATCGCAGCGGCGAAAAGCCGGCTAGGGCGGTTGTTGATGACCTTGAGGGGAAGGATATCAATGATTGAAGCTGCCGTTCTGCATATCATAACGCCGCTGGCCCTCGTCGTCTGTGCCATATTTGTGGCCTTATTCCGGGACCTGCTGTATGCCGCGGTGTCGCTGGGGGTGCTGAGCCTTCTCCTCTCCCTTGAGTTCTTCCTGCTGAAAGCCCCTGACGTGGCTATCGCCGAAGCTGGTGTTGGTGCGGCGGTAACGACGGCCATCTTTATCATTGCCATCAGGGCAACGAAGCGTATGGAGTAGCTATGAGACAGATTGTGGCTTGGTTCGTATTAATAACTCTGGTTGCCTTCCTGATAACCAGTGCGCTGCTCCTGCACCCGTTTGGCTATCCGCCTTCCGCTATGGACGATTACATGATTGCCCGTTCTCAGGCGGAGACAGCGAGCAATAACGTGGTGGCGGCGGTGGTGTTTGACTACCGCGGTCTGGACACGCTGGGAGAGGCCACGGTGCTCTTCACCGCGGTGACCGGCGTGCTGCTCCTTTTCCGGTCTTTGAAAAAGAGGGAGAAAAAGACGTAGATGCTGTCCAAAATTGTGCGCACCATATCTGACCAGCTGATACTGTTCATATTGATTTACGGCCTGTATATCATCATACACGGTCATGTCACGCCGGGAGGGGGCTTTCAGGGAGGTGCCGTCATCGCCTCCGGCGTGGTCATGATGATAGTGGCGTTTGGTTCCGGCGAGATTAAAAAATCGCTGCGTGAGCGCCACCTCTCGGTGGTGGAAAGCAGCGGCGCCCTGATATTCATCGGCATGGCCTTTGCCGGCATGGGCACCCTCTTCTTTTACAATTTCCTGGTGGGCACGCCGGTATTCGGCGGCATTCCCCCCACCGGCCCCAATCCGGGCGACGTCTGGACAGGAGGGGTCATCCCGCTGATGAATTTCGGCGTCGGGCTGAAAGTTAGCGCCGGGCTATCGGCGGTGATCCTGGCCATGGCGCTCTTTTCCCGCGGGGAGGAGACGGAAGAATGATGCCGTATATTCCCTATAATATTCCCTTCGTGGCTGTGGCGTTGCTGATGGGTGTGTCGCTCTTCATTATTCTATTTAAGCGGAATTTGATAAAAATCATCATGGGCATCGCCATTATGGGAGCCGCGGTCAATCTGTTTGTGGTTGCCCTGGGCTACCGGGCAGGAGGCGTGGCCCCCATCTATACATCTACACCGGAGGGCGCTATGGTGCTGCCGGTGCCGCAGGCGCTGATTCTCACCAGCATCGTCATCGCTGTTTCCGTGATCGCGCTGATGCTGACCATGGTGATACATACATATCGCCACACGGGCGATATCGACGCTAAGAAATCGAGATTGCTGAAAGGGTAAATTTTGGAGTTTTTAACTGTACACTCACCAGCGCTGGTTGTGGCCGTGCCGCTGCTGGCGGCCTTTATCACACCTCTGATAAGCCGGATAGGGAATAAGTTCCGGGATACAGTCAACGTTACCTTTCTCAGCTTTGCCGCTTTTCTGATGGCCGTTCTGGCTGTAGATATCTATACCAGCGGCACCCGCATCTATACTTTCGGTGCCACGGTGCCAGAGCTGGCCATACCGGAGCACTATATGGTGCCGGTGCGCATCATATTTCAGGTGGATGGCATCTCCATATTCATGGGCCTGACCACGACGGTGGTGGCGCTGGCGGCGCTGGTCTATTCCCTCCAGTTTGTCAAGGACGAGACCGGGCAGGACCGGTTCTACTCCCTTTTCATGATACTTTATGTGGGAATGGTTGGCCTTGAGTTCACCGGCGATATGTTCAATATGTTCGTCTTCTTGGAGATACTGTCCATCGCCGGCGCTGGCCTGGCCTCATACCGCGTAAATCTGGCGGACGCCGTGGAGGGTGGTTTCAAGTACATAGTTATCTCTGCCATCAGTGCCCTGCTGGTGCTCTTTGCCATCGGCATACTGTACGGCGAATACAATCTTTTGAGCATCGCCGCGCTGGCCCACAATATGCAGTTCACCACTCTGGACATGATTGCTCTGGCCCTGCTGGGCATTGCCTTTGTCATGAAGCTGGCGGGCGTGCCCCTGCACATGTGGGCGCCGGATACATATGCCGTAGCGCCGGCCGGAATCACACCCATGATTTATACCTCCAGCGCCGCCTCCATGTACGCCCTCTACCGGATAACCTTTACGCTCTATGGCGGTCATTTTGATACCACAGCCATCGGCTGGATAGTCATCATTCTGGGCGTGCTCAGCATGTTCATCGGCGTCATGATGGCTATTCACCAGACGGACATCAAGCGCCTCATGGCCTACCACGCCATCTCGCAGAGCGGCTACATGCTGCTCGGCGTCGGCGTGGGTCTGGCGGTGCTCACCGACCCTGTGGCGCTGGCCGCCTATGGCAGAGATGCCATGAACGGCGGCATCTTCCACATCATCAACAATGCCCTCTATAAGGGCATGCTCTTCCTCACTGCGGAAGCGATTTTCTTCCGCATCGGGACCAGGGATTTGAACAGGATGGGCGGCCTGGGCCATAACATGAAATGGACGACCATTTTCTTCATCATCGGGGCGCTGGCCATTTCCGGAATCCCGCCGTTCAATGGGTTTGCCTCCAAGCTGCTGATATACGAATCGGTGTTCCGCTTCAATCCGTTGCTTTCGGTTATCGCCATGTTCGTATCGCTGGTGACACTGGCGTCCTTCACCAAGGTATTTTATTCCGCCTTCACCGGGCCGGAGATGTCAGCCTATAAGGAAGTGCGTGAAGTGCCGAAGTCAATGCTCATCGGCATGGGCGTCATGGCGGCTGCCATCATCTTCTTCAGCATCTTCCCCGGCCTGGTGGTGAACACCATCGTGGCTCCGGCCACGAATGCCCTGATTGACCAGGCTTCCTACATCAACGGCGTTATGGGGGCTGTGCCTTAAAAATAGTTTAATTATAATAGAGAAAGAGAAACAGAGGTCAGGAGATAGGGAGTTGTCAGTTTTAACCTACGGGTACGCGGTCTGGAGCCCAATCGTCTGGCTGGTGGTGCTGGTCGTTCTGGGGTTGATTGTGCTCTACGTGAGAAGCCGCGGCCAGAAGCGGTACAAGAAGGGGACAGCGCAGACCGATGTCTTTATCTCCGGCGTTCAGGTACCGCCGGCGGAACAGCGCCACGTGCCGGCACATAACATATACTGGGGCTTTTTTGAGGCATTGCAGGGATTTTATGACACCATGATGCGACCGCATACCGGTATAATCAATGACTATATTCTGTGGCTGGTAGCCATAGTGACGCTCACGGTGGTGGTGCTGGTCATGACTGGTTAGAACGGAGAGCAGGTTTCAGGAAGGGCGATGAATTTAAAAGCATTTAATCGGGCACTCTGGGTATACCACCTCAACACCGGGTCCTGTAATGGCTGTGATATTGAAATTCTGGCCGTGCTGACGCCGCGCTATGACGTTGAACGGTTCGGCATCAGGCTGGTGGGCTCACCACGCCATGCCGATGTTCTGCTCGTTACCGGGCCGGTGGGGCGCAGCATGGAGGACAGCGTGCGCCGCATCTATGAGCAGACCCCGGACCCCAAAGTGGTCATGGCGGTGGGCAACTGCGGTGCCGAAGGCGATGTCTTTCACGAGGCCTACAGCCTGGTGGGGCCAATCGACCAGATAATACCGGTGGACGTATATGTTCCCGGCTGCCCGCCCCGGCCAGAGGCGATTATTGAAGGGGTGGTCAAGGCCTGGGCGAAGCTGGAGACGCTGGTCAAGCAGGGGGTTTAATAAGTGGAGAAGCTGAGTCCGCAGCAGATAATTGATAGCTTTAAAAAAGCGCTGGGCGACGGTATGATTGACGGCAAAATCTACGAGCGCGAGGTGGCCGTCAAGAAGAACCGCTATCGCAGCCTCTGGATAAATGTCAAGAAAGAGGCTTTCCGGGATGCTGTGGAACATATCTGCCGCATTCAGAAACATCCTCATCTGGCCATTATCTCATCGAGCGACCTCGGAGATAATGTGGAACTGATATACCACTTCACCATTTACTACGGGAATCATCTGGAGGAGATAAGCCTTGGGCTTCGGGTTACCCTGCCCAAGAAAGACCTGACCATTCCCACCATAACCGACCTCATCCCCGGCGCCATCTTCACCGAGCGGGAGACACAGGAGATGATGGGAGTGAAGGTTACCGATATACCGGACGGGAGAAGGCTGTTTCTCGCCGGAGATATTCCAGAAGGCGTTTATCCCTGGCGAAAGGATGAGACCGGTCCCGAGAAATATTTGCGGGTTTTGCCGGGAAGGAAGCCAAAGGGGAAAGAATAAAGAGGGACAGTAGCCAAAATGGCAGTTAACGAGACGGAAAAAACGACTTATACCATACCCATAGGACCGATTCACCCGGCGCTCAAAGAGCCAGTGCAATTGGTCCTCGAGCTTGATGGTGAAAAGGTAGTCAATACCGACGTACGGGTAGGTCAGGTGCACCGCAGCATTGAGTGGCTGGGGATGAACCGCAACAACCCGGTTCAGTCTATATATCTTGCGGAGAGAATCTGCGGCATCTGCAACATCTGTCACCCGTTCTGTCTGGTGCTGGCCGTGGAGCAGGCGGCGGACATCGCAGTGCCGCCTCGCGCCGAATATATCCGGGTCATCGCCGCTGAGATGGAGAGAATCCACTCCCACATCCTGTGGGCTGGCGTGGCTGCCCATGAGATTGGCTTTGACACCGTCTTCTATCTCACCTGGCGGATACGTGAAGAAATCATGGACCTGATTGAGCTTGTCTTCGGCAACCGGGTGACCAAGGCTATCCTGCAGTTCGGTGGGGTAAGGAGGGATATTACCAAGGAGCAATTGCCCCGCATACGTCAGGGGCTGGACTACTACAAGAGCATTTTTGAGCAGCTGAGGCGCGTCTTCTTAGAGGACGAAACGGTGAAGATGAGATGCCGCAATGTTGGCATCCTCTCCCGTGAGGCTGCGCTGAAGCTGCTTACAGTGGGGCCAACGGTGCGGGCCAGCGGTGTCCCCAAAGATGTAAGACAGGACCAGGCGTACTCCGCCTATGCCGACCTGAATGTTAAAGCGATAACACCGGACATGGTCACCGGCACCGTGGTCGGTGATGTTTACGACCGCATCATCGTCCGCCTGCTTGAGGTGGCGCAGTCAATCCAGATAATAGAGGAGTGCATCGCTCAGATGCCGGAAGGCCCCATACTCACCGAGTCCAAGATGCCGAGGCTGCTGAAACTGCTCACCGATGCCGAAGGCGAGGGTGTGGGGCGCGTGGAAGCACCGCGCGGCGAGGACATTCATTATGTCCGCATGGAGTCAGGGGTGAGCACGCTCTCAACGTGGAAGGTAAGGGCGCCAACGTATATCAACCTGGTGGCGATACCGACCATACTTAAGGGCATGCAGATTGCCGATGTGCCCATTGCCTTCGCCTCCATTGACCCGTGCCTGTCCTGCACCAACCGGGCCATCAGAACGGACAAAGCCACAGGCAAGCAGTCCGTAATTGACTACGAAGAGATGCACCGGCTCTCCGTGCAAAAGACGAAAGAGTTAATGAAATGAATTTACTGGGAGACAATATCTGGATTAATGCCGTAATCATCATCGTTGGTTCCGGTATAGTGGTGGCCATCAGCGCTGTCTTCGGCTTGCTTTACCGTGGCGTTGACCGCAAGCTGGTGGCGCATATGCAGGGCAGGGTGGGCCCGCCCATAGTGCAGCCCTTCCGCGATGTGCAGAAGCTGCTGATGAAGGAGAGCATTATCCCCAGGGGCGCCATTCCCTGGCTGTTCACGGCGGCACCTTTCCTGGCCGTCGTCGCCACCGGTGTGCTGCTCCTGTATGTCCCGCTGTTTGGGCAGCCGGCGCTGCTCGGCCGGTATGGCGATGTCATACTGGTGCTTTATCTGCTCATTGTGCCCTCGCTGGCCTTTGTCGCCGGCGGGTTCGCTTCCAGCTCCCCGTATGCCACCGTGGGCTCGCAGCGCGAGATGATTATCATGATGAGCTATGAGCTGCCGCTGGCTGTGGTGGTGCTCGCCATCGCCTGGAAAATCGGCCAGGCGACCGCAGCAAACCCGTTCCTGATGAGTACCATAGGCGCCTATCCCATCTGGACGCTGCTGGGGCCGGTGGGGGTGGCCGGGGCGGCACTGATGCTGCTCGCCCTGGCGGTGGTTACCGTCGGCGAGGCGGCCAAGGTTCCCTTTGATATTGCCGAGGCGGAGACGGAAATCGCCGGCGGGCTGCTGGTTGAATATTCAGGAAGAAACCTCATGCTTTTCTACCTGTCGGACGTCATCAAGGCATTTGCCATGGTGGCGGTGGTGGTGGCACTGTTCATCCCCTACAACCTGTCGCCGTACATCGGGGTACAGGCGGCGCTGCCCGCGGGCATCATTGACGGGCTGTTCTTCCTGGTCAAGGTGTTCGTGGTCATGTTCTTCAGTATCACGCTGATTCGTACCGGCATGGCGCGGTTTAAAATTTCACAGGCCAGCTCCGTTTATGTCCTGGCCATGACCGCCGTCACTCTGGTCGGCATGTTGCTCATCTGGATTGACTCCATGATTTTTTGAGGTAAGATATGTGGGAAGCGGCCATAACCATAATAAAACAGCTTTTCCTGAAGCCAGCGACCAACCTGTTTCCGGCCAAGTACGCGCCGGAGTCGACGCTGGACCTGCTGGCTAAAGTGGCCAAGCAGCAAGTGGCGCTCAATCCGCCGGTGGCGGTGCCGCCGCAGTTCCGGGGCAAGATAGCCTACGACCGGGAAAACTGCACCGGCTGCCAGCAATGTGTCAAGATATGCCCCACCCGGGCCATTGAATTTTTACCGGAAGAGAGAAAAATCAAGATATTCGTCTCCCGCTGCTGCTTCTGTGCCCAGTGCGTTGACGTGTGCCCGGTGCATACCCTGGCCATGACGGAGGAGTTCCTGCTCTCCAGCTATGATAAATTTGCCGACGCGCTGGTGGTAACCGATAGCGGCGAGCTGCCCGGGTCAGTGAAGAGAAAGGCCAAAAGCGCCGGGGCCGGGACTTCATCTGAAGCAGAACAGGCTGGCGCCTGAGGTCGGCTCAGTCAAGTTGCTCGATTTGATCCAGACGGTCTTCAAGTATCATTTCCGCAAGGCGGTCCCCGCTTTTGTGCACACGAGCCGATAATTTGTCTCCGGTCGCAGTCTGCGCTGGCTGAATGCCGATAATATGTATCTGACCGCAGAACTCCTGAACGTATGAGATAAATACCGATAGCGGCATGCCATGCGTGGAGAAGGACACGTTCTTTATCTGGTCGGGCGAAAGAAGCCTGATTGTGCCGGCAGGCAGCCCCATATCCGCGGCGTCAACCAGTATCAAATGTTCCGGCCGGTTCTGGCGAATAACGGAACTGTAATTTTCCGGGGCGGGGCCGGTATCTATGGCAGCGATGTCCTGCCGCCCGCTCTCTTTAAGTTTTTCACTCAGCTTTCGGGCGACATAGGGACCGACGGCGTCATCACCGCCCAGAGGGTTACCGATGCCCAGAACGATTTTGCGGCTCACCTGAGTATTCTAGTTATTTGGCCGGTGCTTATCAAGCGGAGGCTACCGACTCGCGGCGCGAGAGTACGTCACCCATGGTGCCAATGGTAACGTCATTCATGGTCACATTCACACCACTGGCCTCGATGGCCTTCTGTGCCATGTACGTCAGCCCGGAGCAGCAGGGCACCTCCATGTGCACCACGGTTAGGCTCCTGGGTTCCGCCTGGCGCAGGATGACAATAAGCTTGCTCAGGTGGGCGCCGAAATCGTCGAGCTTGGGGCAGGCCACCAGCAGGGCGTGGTCTTTCAAAAATTCGCGGTGAAAATCAGCGTAGGCGAAGGGCACGCAGTCGGCGGCCAGAAGGATATCGGCCCCCTGCAAAAACGGTGCCGAGGGCGGTACCAGGGTGAGCTGCACCGGCCAGTGAGACAGCGTTGACGAGATTGCGCCGGCTGGCGCTGATTCAGCCGGTTCGGCTGTCCGGCGCTGAAAGCGGGCCACGTTGGCTGATGGGCAGCCGCAGGGGAGCTCTGGCTCGTGGGCGACGGCGTGCAGGTGATGGGCTGCCGCCTCTTCGTCAAATTCTTCCGCCTCCCTCTCCTCAATGATGAGTGCTCCCTGCGGGCATTCCCCCAGGCAGGCGCCAAGGCCATCGCAGTACTGCTCTTTGACCAGCTTTGCCTTCCCGTCAATTATCTGGAGGGCTCCCTCGGCGCAGGAAGGTACGCACAGCCCGCAGCCGTTGCACTTCTCCTCATCAATCTTGATTATTTTCCGGAGCTGTTTGGTGGCCATGTTGACCTCTCCTTATCTCGTTTAATCCTCACCCTTGAGCGCTTTCCATCTTTCATCGCCGAGGCACTGCCGGGCAGAAGCACACCAGTCAATGCAGGAGGGCATTTTCTCCTTGTACACGTACTGGCCGCACTTCTGGCATTTCACCCTGAGTTCATCGGAGAAAATCTCCACCTCGGCGCCACAGTTGGGGCACTTGTACAGGGCTACTCTCAGCTTCCGCATATCCTGACCGGGGCATCGTATCATGAAAATCACCTCACTTATCTATGGCCGCTGCTTATTCCCACCAGTATATTAACCGGTCTGGTACATAGCGGACTATGATTTACATCACATAAGCAGCGGCGTGGTCTAACGCATAGGCTAGATTTCCGGCGGGCCTTCGGCGAGGGCCTTTAGCTTGGCCTCATCGGCGATGATGATTTGGCCGCGAGAGGTGATGATGATGCCCCGCTCGCTCAGCCCTCCGGTGACGCGGATAGCTGTCTCCGTGGTGGTCCCGGCCATATCGGCCAGTTCCTGTCGGGTGAAGCGCAGCGTAGTGCCCATTCTGGAAGCCAGCATCAGCAGAATGCGCGCCAGCCTCTGCTCAACCCTCTCTCCGGCGAAGTCCTTGAGCCGGCCCTGCGCATCGCGGAGGCGGCCGCCGAGGATATTGATAATGCGCAGCGCTACCTGGGGACGGGTGGCCAGAAAATCAAGAAAGCTCTGCCTTTTGATGGCCAGTATCCGGCAGGCGGAGGTTGCCTGCGCGGAAGCTGGATAAGGCTTGCCTTCAAAGACGGCTACTTCGCCGAACATCTCGCCCGGGCCGAAGAAGGCGATGATAAACTCCCTGCCCGTGGACGAGTTCTTGACCACCTTTACCTGTCCCTCGGCAACAACGTAGAAATAATCGGGCTCGTCACCCTCCCAGAGAATGAACTCATCGGGCTGGAAACTCCGTTCCGCGGCCAGCCCGGCCAGTGCCGAAAGCTCGTCTTCGTTCAGGCTGGAGAAAATCAGGGACTTCTTCAGAATCTCGGCATTTTTCGCTGGTGACAAAGCCCGTCCCCCTCAGTTATGCCCGCGGCGTCACGATACCACGCTTTTGCCGGCGATTTCCTGGTTCAAATACCATTTGCGGACCGCGTCAACGATTTCTGCGGTATCATCGTAGACGCGGAGCAGTTGCAGGTCTTCTTTGGAAATGAAGCAATTGCCCAGTGTGCAGTCCCTCAGCCAGTCCAGAAAGCCGTTCCAGTAGCGGCTGTCGTAAAGGAGCACGGGGAAAGGTCTAATCTTATGGGTCTGCATCAGCGTCAGCACCTCGGTAAGCTCGTCCAGCGTCCCGAGACCGCCGGGCATGATGATGAAGGCGGTGGCGTATTTTACCAGCAGCACCTTGCGGACGAAGAAATGGCGCAGGGAAAGGGAGATATTGGAATAGACATTGGGCAGCTGTTCCTCGGGCAGCTCAATGTTCACGCCCACTGATTTAACCCCGGCCGAGGCAGCCCCCTTATTGGCCGCCTCCATAACCCCGGGCCCGCCGCCGGTGATGACGGAAAATCCCGCCTTGCCCAGCCGGCGGGCGATTTCCTCGGTTTTCTGGTAAAGCTCATCACCCGGCTTCACCCTCGCCGAACCGTAAATGGAGACGGCCGGTTCTACTCCGGAAAGCCGGTCAAAACCCTCCACCAGTTCACCAATGATGCGGAACATACGCCAGGACTCCTCTTTGGCCAGTTCATTGATTTCATATTCCTGTGGCATGGCTTCCTCCCTTTCACCCATAATCAGAGGTTATACATCGCTTTCGGCAGCAAAGGCGGATACCAGGAAACGGGATATCTTGCGCCGGATAAGCGGATACCAGAGCCAGAAGGTGGTATGTGTTCCCGGGAACCAGCTTATGGTCGGTTTGCCGGCGGCCTCCCAGAGGTCAAGCGTGGCTTCTTTAGGGATATATTCATCCCATAGAGCGTTCAGCATCAGCACCGAGCGCGCCTGCAGATAATGGCCGAAGGTCATGGGGTCGATAAGATAGGCGCGGCTGGGGGGCGTTACGTTCTCAAAACCTCTTTCCGCAACCTCACTCAGGTACTGCCGGTAGGCCTGCTGGTTATGCTGGTACTCCTCCTCGGTTACATTGTACTCCTTTTTCATGGAGCGCTTCCGACCGAAACGGCCTATCTTCGGCGAGTTCCCTCCGGCGATGAGAAAGACCCCCGCCTTAATGCGGTCGTCAATGCCCATGGCGATTGCCGAAATAAAACCACCGAAGCTTATGCCAATCACCGCCACCTTCTCGACGTTTATTTCGGGGCGGCTTTTTGCCCAGTCGATTCCCTGTCTCATATCAGTTATGGAAATCACGTAATGTTCAAACCACTCGTCGGGGGTCAGTGCTGGATAGCGCTGTTTTACCTCATCGGGCATACGGCGGGAATGAAAGACCGAGTACAGGACTAGGCAGGCCATCCCTCTCCTGACCAGGGCGCAGGCCAGTGATTTGCAGGGAATGAGGAGCTGGTCGCCAATGCCGTGGCATAAGATGACCAGCGGGGCACCGAGCACGTTCAGTGGCTGGAAGTAATCGGCCAGGACGGTATTGTTCTTTTCATAGCGTGTTGGGCGGGCGGTGGGGTACTGCACGGCGTAACGTGCCCACCGGCCATGCGTCTGCTTCAGCTGCATATGGGCCGACAGCCCGTCATTTGCATAATGGAACTGATTCATAATATAAAATAATTCTAATTGGAAAGCGCGGACAAGGTCAACTGATATGTGGCGGGTCACTGGGACGGTTTGCCTGAATGTTCACTTTTAGTCCGGCATCGCTTGAAGGTGGTGCTACCCGCTTGCTACAATTACGTAATGCTTGCCATTGAACAGGTAATACTGGATTTCATCCGTAATACCTATGAACTGATAGGGTGGCCTGGCGTTGTGGCGCTGATGGCTCTGGAGAGCGCCTGTATTCCCGTCCCCAGTGAGATTATCATGCCTTTTGCCGGCTGGATGCTGATTGAAAGCGGGCCGCTGGCGGCGGCATTTATTCTCCTGGCCGGTGTTTACGGCGCTTTAGGCAATACCATCGGTTCCGCGATTGCCTATGTGGTGGGGATGTGGGGCGGCCGCCCGCTGCTGGAAAAATACGGGAAGTATATTCTGATTTACCGGCATGACCTGGAGGTGGCGGACCGCTGGTTTGCCAGAAGGGGCGGCTGGGCAATATTCATTTCCCGGCTGTTGCCGGCGGTGCGTACTTTCATCAGCCTGCCGGCGGGCATAGCCAGGATGAATTTTATCAGGTTTCTGGTCTATACATTTATCGGCTCATTCATCTGGAGCACTGGCCTGACCTACGGAGGCTATCTGCTCGGGGTGCACTGGGAGCAGATACGCAACGTGATGCGCCCGTTCGACCCGTTTATCTTAGCCGTTGTCCTTGTCCTGCTTGTCATCTATATTTGCCGGCACGTCAGGAAAGCACAGAAAAGCTGAGGCTCTATCGGTTTTATTTGCCTTTGGTTGGCAGTTGACACCTCTCCAGCCAGAATCACGGGTAAAAGACTAAAGGCATTAATGGCTGGAGAGGGGAGTATAGAGGAGAGGGGGCTCCGCCCCCTCTCCAATTCTTTCCCCCTCTCAAACATTATCGGAATGGAGCACCAAAGACAAACCTGTTTGAGAGGGGGAGCAAGGGGGTGAGCAAAAGAACAACCATATGCAAATAGTACCGCTCTATCCGGTTCTGGTAAATTTGATGTAAAGGTAGTACTATTTG
>VGOH01000002.1 GCA_016875955.1 Chloroflexota bacterium | reverse complement strand
TGGCCTATCTCATTAACCTGCCCTCAGGCAGAAATTTCAACCTCTTCTTTTATGATGACCCCACCTCCCGCAAAGTAGCCTTTGCAGATACTCTGAACAACGGTGAGAATTTCGCCAACCTTTTGGTGGCTGCTTTTTCCGATAAGCGCCAGTGGCCGCAGCTGGTCAACATCGCCACCGATGGCGAGACCTACGGCCACCACCACCGTTTCGCCGATATGGCGCTTGCCTATGCCCTCAACTATATAGAAGAAAAGAACCTGGCCAAAATTACCAACTACGGAGAATTCCTGGAAAAGCACCCCCCCACCCACGAGGTGGAGATAATTGAAAACACCTCCTGGAGCTGCGCCCACGGCATCGAGCGCTGGCGGAGCGATTGCGGTGATAATTCAGGCAGGCATCCAAACTGGCGCCAGGCCTGGCGCGCCCCGCTGCGTGAGGCCATGGACGGGCTCCGTAATGCCGTGATGCCACTGTACGAAGAGAAGGCAGGGAAAATGCTCAAAGACCCGTGGGCCGCCAGAGATGCCTATATCAGCGTTATCCTTGACCGCTCCCCGGAAAACGTGTCGCAGTTCTTCAGCCAGCAGACAATCCGTAAGTTGAAGAAAGACGAGCAGGTGGCAGCCTTCAAATTGCTTGAGCTCCAGCGCCATGCCCTGCTCATGTACACCAGCTGCGGCTGGTTCTTTGATGACATTTCCGGCATTGAGACGGTGCAGGTCATCCAGTATGCTGGCCGTGTGGTGCAGCTGGCCCGTGAGCTTTTCGGCAATGATGCTGAAGAGAAACTCCTGTCCGTTCTGGAGAAGGCGAAGAGCAATGTCCGCGAGATGGGCAATGGGCGCCGCATCTACGAGATGTTCGTCAGGCCGGCCATGGTCGACCTCATCAAGGTCACCGCTCACTATGCTATAAGCTCGCTTTTTGAAGACTACGGTGAGGAGACGAAGACATTTTGCTATTTCATTAATCGCGAGGACTACCAGACCGCTGAGTGCGGGAAGGCCAGGCTGGCCGCGGGCCGGGTCAGAATAACCTCCGAGATAACGCAGGAGCAGGCCACCCTCAGCTTCGGCGTGCTCCATTTCGGCGACCATAACCTGAATGCCGGTGTACGGCAATACCAGGGCGAGGAAGCCTACCAGGCAATGATTCAAGAAACGACGCGGACCTGCCAGTCCGCCGACTTTCCCGAGGTCATCCGTCTTCTTGACAAGCACTTCGGCAGCTCCACCTATTCGCTGCGCTCCCTTTTCCGTGACGAGCAGCGCCGGGTGCTGGGCTACATACTGGAGTCAACGATTTCCGAGATTGAAACCGCCTACCGCCAGCTTTATGAAAACCATTTCCCCGCCATGCGCTTTCTCACCGAGCTGGGAGGTCCGGTGCCCAAGGTCTTCCACTCCGCCGCTGAGCTCATCCTGAACATTGACCTGCACCGGGCACTGCAAAGTGACACCTTTGACGCGGAAGCTATACGCAACTTGATGAATACTGCCGCTTCCTGGCGCGTGGAACTGGACCGGGATGGCCTGGCCTACGACTTCAAAACCTCACTTGAGGGCATGATGGAGGCGTTCATCCGAGCGCCAGAGGACGCGGCCAAGCTACAAGAACTCGCTGATGCTGTTGCCCTTGCCCGCGCCATGCCTTTTAACGTTGACCTGTGGCAGACGCAGAACCAGTACTACGAGATACTCAATCGCATCCGTCCTGCCTATCAGCAACGGGCGGACAGCGGGGATGAGGCCGCTAAAGAGTGGCTGGCCGCCCTCCACAACCTCGGAGAGCAGCTTCACATCAGAGGCGCATAGATGACCGTCATTTAATGGACTTGAGGGAGTTAAACTACGGCTTCTTGACGGCAGGACAGTACAGTTTTTCGATGTAGTCCTTCATCATGCGGCGGGCGCAAAAAGCGGGCATGACAGAACGCATTGTCTCTTTTACCATGGCCACCCAGCGGTGCGGAATCCCGTGCACATCCCGGTCGTAGTAGAGCGGTACAATCTTCTCTTCAAGCAAACGATACAGCGCCTCTGCGTCTGATTCGTCCTCTTCCTGCGGGGTGGTATAGATATCCGGAGAGCCAACTGCCCAGCCATTGCTCCCATTATACCCCTCACGCCACCAGCCATCCAGAACGCTTAAATTAAGCACCCCGTTTAAGCCTGCCTTCATGCCGCTTGAGCCGCTGGCTTCCTGAAGTCGCCGGGGGACGTTCAGCCAGACATCAACTCCCTGCACCAGATAGCGCGCCAGATGCATATCGTAGTCCTCAACGAACACTATCCTGCCCTGAAATTCACGGTCAGCGGCTATCTTATAGACCTGCTGCAGCAGACTCTTGGAAGCCAAATCAGCCGGATGGGACTTGCCGGCAAAGATAATCTGAACCGGATGCCAATTGCTGGTGACAATCCGCTTCAGCCGCTCAATATCCTGCAGGATGAGAACTGGCCTTTTATATTCCGTGAACCGGCGGGCAAAGGCAATGGTGAGCACTTCCGGGTCAAGCAGGGCACCCGTCATCAGCATGTGAGTCCAGGGAACATCATCCTCCAGCCATCGGGTGCGCATACGCTCCCGAATCGCCCCCACAAGCTTGCGCCGGAGCCTCTGGCAGATGGCCCAGAGCGCCTCATCCGGTATCTCCAGTACCTTTTCCCAGAGGTTGGGGGCATCATGCCTGGCCAGCCAGTCTTCCCCGAGATGCTTTGCTAGGAGACGGTTTAATTCCGGAGACACCCAGGAAGGTACGTGAACGCCGTTGGTCACCTGGGATATGGGCACCTGCTCCTCGGCAACATCCGGCCAGAGACCATGCCACATCTTCCGGGCGACTCTGCCATGAAGCTGGCTCACCGCATTGCGCTGGTCGGCCATTTTCAGGGCGAGGACGGTCATGTTGTAATTCTGGGGTTCGGAACTGCCCTCCCAGCCCAGCTTGAGAAACTCCCTGCAGTCAATGCCCAGTTGCTCCCAGTAACCACAGAAGTATTTCTCCACCAGCTCTATGGCGAAGATATCGTGTCCTGCCATAACCGGCGTATGCGTGGTAAAGACCGTGGTCCTCCGCACTTCACGCTGAGCCTTAGGGTAACTCATCCCCTCCGCCACTTTCTCCCTGATGCGTTCCAGCGTCATGAAAGCGGTATGTCCCTCATTGGCGTGCCAGACCGAAGGGTTAATGCCCAACGCCCGCAGCACCCGCACGCCACCAATGCCGAGGACGATTTCCTGCCGCAGCCGCAGCTCCCTGTCGGACACATAGAGCCGCGCTGATAGCTGCTGATAAGGCTCGGGGTTCTCATCAAGGTGCGTATCTAATAAATAAATATCGGTGCGGCCCACTTTGACATGCCAGGCACCAACTGCCAGGTCAACATCACCCAGTTTAACCCTGGCCAGAACAACGCCACCGCCGGGAGAGTGAATCTGGTTGATAGGGGCCTCATCAAAATTGAGGTCCTGGTATTCCTCTTCCTGCCAGCCGGAGACGGATATATGCTGGTGAAAGTACCCCTGGGGAAACATGAACCCTACGGCCACCATGGGCAGTCCGATATCGCTTGCCTCTTTGCAGATATCACCGGCCAGAACTCCCAGTCCCCCGGCGTAGATGGGCAGAGAGTTATGAATGGCATATTCCATAGAGAAATAGGCCACTGGCCCGGTGAGCAGGTTAGGGTAATTGCTATGCAACCAGGTGTGGTCAACAGGGGACATCGCCTCATCGTAAGCCGCCAGCACCGAATCATAGAGGCTTAGAAATGCCGGGTCGGCAGCCGCCTGAGCCAGCCGCTCCGGACTACTCCAGGAGAGCTGACTCACCGGATTGTGCCCGCTTTCCTTCCAGAGGGGGTAATCCAGGGCCCGGAACAGCTTGCGGGCCTGGTCGTTCCAGCTCCACCACAGATTGTAGGCCAGTTCACCAAGCCGCCCGATGCGTTCCGGTATCCGGTTTGAATCCAACGAAGACGGTACCTCTTACGCGATAAAATATTGTAAGCATTATACCTCATTTAAGAATTAAAAGCTAAACTTCAAACAGAACCTAAAAAAGATGTGTTGACATTTTCACGTTTTTCGGCCAGTATTGAAATGCGCTGATAATCACTCGCTTAAAATTGAGGTGATAAATTATGGCGGAGCCAAAAGTTACTGCAGCCGAACTATGCGAGGTGACCAGTCATTTTGAGGAGGTACGCAACCGGATTGATAGCATCTGCCAAAAAATGCACGTGGATGAGGGAATCACTGCCAAGCTGAAACATTGCAAGCGCGAGCTTATTGTAAACTTCCCGGTGAAGATGGATAATGGCGCGGTCAATATTTTCACCGGCTATCGGGTTGAACACAATACTGACCGCGGGCCAGGCAAGGGCGGTATCCGCTACCATCCTGACGTTAACCTGGATGAGACCAAAGCTCTGGCCGCCTGGATGACCCTGAAATGTGCGGTGGTCAATGTCCCGTTTGGCGGCGCCAAGGGCGCCGTTGCCTGCAACCCCAAGACCCTATCCCGCAGCGAGTTGGAAAGGCTCACCCGACGTTATGCCAGCGAAATATCTATCATAATAGGCCCGGAAAGCGATATCCCGGCACCTGACGTGGGCACGAACCCTCAAATAATGGCCTGGATTATGGATACCTACAGCATGAACAAGGGATATTCGGTGCTGGGTGTGGTCACCGGGAAACCTCTGGAAATCGGGGGCAGCCGGGGAAGATTTGAGGCCACGGGCCGGGGCTGTGCCATCTGTGCCCAGCTTGCGGCCAGACATCTGGGTATCAGCCTGGACAAAGCCACCGTGGCCGTTCAAGGTTTTGGCAACGTTGGCGGCACCACGGCGGCAGCTCTGGCCGAATACGGGAGCCGTATTATAGCCGTGAGCGATTCTTCGGGCGGTGTTTATCAGGCAAAGGGCCTGGATATAAAAAGCCTGCTGCGTCACAAAAAGGAAACAGGCTCAGTAAGGGACTTCAAGGATGGCGATAATATAACCAACGCTGAACTTCTCGGCATGAAATGTGACATCTTGGTGCCGGCGGCTCTTGAGGGCACGCTCTGCACTCCGAATGCTGCATCAATAAAGGCAAAGATGATTGTGGAAGGTGCCAACGGGCCAACCACTGCCGAAGCGGATAAGATACTTCACGAGAAAGGGATATTTGTCGTGCCCGATATTTTAGCTAACGCCGGCGGCGTGGTGGTATCCTATTTTGAGTGGGTACAGGGCACGCAATGCTTCTTCTGGCGCGAGGAAGAGGTGAACGAACGATTGCGGGAGATCATGGATAACGCTTTCCATGAGGTGCTGGAGGTCAGCCAGCACGAGAAGGTGACCATGAGGGATGCTGCTTACATGAAAGCCATAGAACGCGTCGCCCGCGCCATACAGATTCGCGGCATCTTCCCATAACAACGAATGTTTAAATTAATATGAGGACGTTAAAGATTAGGAATCTCTCATTAATATCATAATTAAGTGGGAGGTGACGAATAATGAAGAGCAGAGCCTACGTGCTGATTGATGCTGAGAAAGGCCAATCATCTTCGGTAGTCATTGCCTTGAGCGAGAAGCCCGGGGTTCTGGCGGCTGACGTCGTGTGGGGACCACATGATGTAGTTGCCATGGTTGAGGCCGAGGATATTGATTCTTTAATACATCTGGTACAGAGCGAAATATCAGTAATTGATGGTATCGCTCGCCTTGACACCTGTTTGGTGGTCACGGGGCGCTGACCTGCCCGGTTTTATATTAGCAGGTTTCCACAACCGGCAAGCTGTTTATTTAAACCTTGGTAGGGGCCCAGAAAAATTGGCCCCTACTCAAACCTCAGCGCTTCAATAGGATTGAGGCGGGACGCATTCCAGGCAGGGTAAAAGCCAAAGAACAGACCAATGCCCACCGATACCGATACGGCCAGGATAACGATGTCAGCACTGACGATAGTGGTCACTAAACCCATACTGGAAATGATGTATGAGACCACCCAGCCCACGATAACACCGATAATACCGCCGGCAAATGTCAAAAAGGCGGCTTCAATGAGGAATTGAACCCAGATATCTCTCTCCTTGGCTCCCAGCGCCTTGCGGATGCCTATCTCCCTGGTTCTCTCCAGCACCGATACCAGCATGATGTTCATCACCCCGATGCCCCCCACCAGCAGCGAAATGGCGGCAATAGCACCCAGAAGAAGGGTCATGGTACCCGTCGCTTCAGTAACGGTCTCGGATATCTCCTGTATAGATGTAATACGAAAGTCATCATCGGCACTGGGTCCCAGCCGGTGCCGCTCCCGAAGCAGGCTCGTTATTTCATTGACCACGTATTCTGTCTGTTTCTCGTCACTCACCGTCAGCACCACTGATGAAACTATGCGCTCGCCCTTATTGGTTTTGGGCTGGGCAACCATCTGTTGCATGGCCGTCAACGGGGTTAAAATAGATTCATCAGGCGAGAAGCCCATGAAGCCTTCTTTACTTTCTAAAACTCCGATAACACGGACAACATTGGTGCCCATGCGCATCTGTTGCCCAATCGGGTCAGCATCACCAAACAGGGTCTCTTTTACCTCCGAGCCGAGTACCACTACCTTGGCCCCACGCTGATACTCATAGTCTGAGAAGAAGGCCCCTGAGGCAATCTCTAATTTTTCTATGTCACGATAGTCTGTGGTCACTCCGGTAACCTGGGCATTCATATTCTCATCACCAACCACCACCTGCAGGGATGTCGAATAAGTAGGCGCTATCCGGTCGATATAAGCAACCCGTTCGGCTATTGCCGCGGCATCTTCCTGAGTAAGACTCTGGACGCTGCCGGCAGCGCTCCTGACACCGCCAAAAGTAAAGGCTCCGGGCTGAATGGTAATCAGGTCGGAACCCATACTTTCAATACGAGAGAGTATGGCTGCCGAAGCCCCCTTGCCGATGGACATCAAAGTAATCACCGCGGCGACGCCGATGACGATGCCGAGGATAGTTAAGGAACTGCGCAGCTTGTGGGTGACCACGCCCACCCAGGCGGTTGAGAAAGGCTCCAGCCACTTCTTCATACTTTTTCCTGCCTTTCCACCTGACCATCCCTGAGATGGATGATGCGCTGGCAGTAATGGGCAATGGTGGCATCGTGAGTTATCATGACCAGGGTAATGCCCTGCTCGTCGTGCAAAGAGGTGAGAATGGAGATTATCTCGGCGCCGGAGCGGCTGTCCAGGTTGCCGGTAGGCTCGTCGGCCAGAATCAAGGGCGGGTTCTTCACCAGTGCCCGGGCAATGGCCACCCTCTGTTGCTCTCCCCCCGAAAGCTCGCCAGGGCGGTGACTGCCCCGGTCAGACAGCCCGACTCTGGCCAGTGCCTCCAAGGCGCGCTTTCGGTCAACGCCGCCAGCGTATCTCAGGCCAAGCTCCACGTTGGCCAGCGCCGAGAGGCGGGGCAATAGATTGAAAGTCTGAAAGACGAAGCCTATCCGCTGACTCCTGATAGTGGCCAGTTCGCCGCTGCTCAGCCGGCTTACTTCCCTGCCTTCCAGATAGTAGCTGCCCGAGGTTGGGATATCCAGACAACCTATCAGGTTGAGCACAGTTGACTTGCCCGAGCCGGAAGGTCCCATAATCGCCACCAGCTCGCCTTTCGCAATATTCAGGTTTATCCCCCGGAGCACGGTCAGTTCTCTTTTGCCCATGGGATAGACTTTGGTTATATCCTGTAACTGAATCATCTGTCCCCAGTTCCTTATCTACCCGGTGGTGGCCCGAACATCATTACCCCTCCCCGGGGCCCCGTCTGCTGTGTCGTTGAGGTAACGGCGGTCCCTTTAGGCACAACCACCTGCTCGCCCTCGCTCAGCCCGTCAGTCACCTCGGTGAACTGCCAGTTGCTGATGCCGGTCTGCACTGTGCGCTCCTCAAAGGTGCCATCAGGCAAGGCCACCTTGACGTAGCTCTGTCCTCCCTGACTGGTAATCGCCGCGTTGGGTACCAGCAGCACATCGCTGCGCGAGTCAACCATTATGTTCACGGTCACGGTCAGGCCTTCTCTCAACCGCAGGTTTTCCAGCGCCGCCGCAGCCACTTGCCCTGGCTGCGTGCTCGCTCCCTGCTGCCACTGCTTTACCATTTCCTCAGCCTGTTCCCGGGTAATTCGCCCCTCTTCAATCGCCTGCTGCAGACGTTCGGGAAGCTCCCCTTCCTGTATACTCTGCGCCGCCTCCTGCTGGGCTGCCTGCTGCTTCTGTATCATCTCTTCAAGCGAAGCCACTTCAACCTTCACTTTATAGTTCACCACCCCCTGTGAAATAGTGGCGGTGGGTGAAATATGGGTTACCTCAGCGGGCAGGGTCAGACCTGACAGGGCGTCCACCTGCACCGAGGCTTCCCCTCCCACTTTCACCTGCGCGATATCCATCTCGCTTATCATGATTTCCGCCTCAAACTTGTTGGGGTCAGCCAGCTGCACCGCCACGGTGCCGCTCAAGACCTCGTCGCCACCGGACACGTTTACCTTGGTGATGAAGCCGGCAAAGGGGGCCTTAATCTCCGGGCTCTTATTCTGCGCATCGGTCAATTTTTTCTGGGCGTCAGCTAGAGCCTTCTGGGCATCCTTGACATCTAACTGCGCATCATCCACATCATGCCCGGCCTCCTCAACATCAAACTTCGCCGACTCCAGAGCGTATTCGGCATCATCCACCGCTTTCTCGGCATCACCGACGGCCAACTGGGCGTCCTCAAGAGTCAGCTGCTTCTGCTTGACCTTCAGCTGTTTATCAGCGACTTCCAGTGCCACATCTTTTGCTAACGTAATACCTTTATCTGTCAGTATCTCCTGCAGGTCTGCCTGAGCTTCGGCCAGCTCCGTCTCAGCCTTGACTTTCTGATTATTCCAGTAAATGAAGTCGCTTGCAGAATTGCCGCCGAACTCAGCCGTTAGCCCCATTCTGGCCAGCTCTAAGTTCCGTTCGGCTTCGTCTACGGCGTCCTGGGCTTCTTTCACCTCGTCTATCTGGCTTAAGTTATACTCCGCCGTCTCCACGTCAAGCTGTGCCTGGCTTAAGTCAAGCTCCGAGGCGGTAACCTCACGTTCCGCCTCGGCAACGGCGTCTTCCCTGTCGCGGGCCGTTCGCTCAAGGGTGGTAACTTTGCGCTCAGCCTTGGTCAGGGCGCGCTCCTTGTCCGTAACGTCACGCTCAGCGGTGGTTAACTTATCCTGCAATTTTCCCAGCTCGTCCTCCCATTCATCTCTGTCCAGCGTGACCAGAACCTGCCCTTCTTCAACCGTGTCTCCCTCTGCCACCAGGACCTCTCCAATTGTGCCTTTAGTTCCCGATGTTCCCGATTGACCGTAGAATAAATCAAAAGCCAGGTCCTCGCTGCGGGAAAATGCCAGGTTGCCGACGGCGGTGATTTCCACGGTCAGGTCACCGCGCTCTACGGTGACTATCTGATTTTCTATCGCCTCGGCTTGGCCTGTTTCCGCCTTGCAGCCGGCGGAAAGCGCCACCAGGCCCGCTAGAACCAGGATTCCGGCGCTTATCTTCAGGCATCTATTCATAATCCCCTGCCTCCTGAATGGTCCTTTACTGGTGAGTAAAACCGATTCCTGTTTTCAGTATGGCAGGTGAATATTAAGAAATTATGAAGATTTTTATGACTACCTGGCATTCGTCTTTTATTTCTTTAAAAAGCCAGTGATTTATCTCTGTCACACATTGCCCTGCTCCCTCCCAAAATGTTAATCAGATTTTAATATTTGTTCTTTATCATTATTACCAGAATACCTAACAGAAAGGAGGTGTAAGGGAAATGAGGCGGAGCAAGAAGCTAATCATTGTTGCGGTACTGGCCGCTTTGATTCTTATTGGTAGTATCAGCGGTATAGCCCTGGCTAACAACGGGGATGACAGCCAGCCGGGAACGTCTTTTGCCGGTCTGCTGGACAGGGTCTGCACCATTTATAAGAATAACACCGGCAACGATATAGACTCTGAGGCATTAGCCAATGCCTTTGACCAGGCCCAGAAAGAGATAAGGGCTGAAGCCATGAAGAACCGCCTTCAGAGCCTTGTCGAGCAAGGCCAGATAACACAGGAACAGGCAGACCAGTACCTGGAATGGCAGCAGTCAAGGCCTGATGTTCCATTTGGACCTGACGCCCCGTTTGGCTTTGGCTTCCACGGCCACGGTGGTCCACGCGGCTTTGGTGGCTCGTGTCTGCCCCGGAATGGCCAATAAAGGGCGCAGCCGCTGTCCTTTATTTACAATATGAAGAGGGGGGAGTTCCCCCCTCTTCTTAACCGACGACCGGTGAAGTTAATAATTTCTTAACATTTATGGTATAACATTGATAATGAATAGCATAACAGGAAGCCTCAAGATGGCAGGTAAACGGGTACTGATTGTTGACGATGACCGGAAAACAGTGGAGCTGGTCAAACTATACCTGAACCGGGATGGCTACCGGGTGCTGACCGCCTATGATGGTATTGAGGCCCTGCGTCAAGCCAGAGAGGGGCACCCCGACCTCATCGTTCTGGACCTCATGCTGCCCGGCATGGACGGGCTGGAAGTTTGCCGCACCCTGAGGCAAGAATCCGATGTGCCCATCATTATGCTTACCGCCAGAACCACGGAACAGGACAAGCTAACTGGCCTGGACCTGGGCGCCGATGACTATGTTACCAAACCATTCAGCCCCAAGGAGCTGGCGGCCCGGGTAAGAGCTTTGCTCAGGCGCTTCCCCGGAGAACGCGGGCCATCTGAAATCAAGAACGGCAAGCTGACCGTTGACTTCGTGAAACACCAGGCCTTTCTGGGCAAGCAGTCTCTGAACCTGACACCGACTGAATTCAAACTGCTGGGCATTCTGGCCAAGGAGCCGGGCCGGGTCTTCCGCCGTGCCGAAATCATTGAGAAAGCCCTCGGTTATGACTTTGAGGGCTTTGACCGCACCATAGATGTCCACATCCTCAACCTGCGGCGCAAGCTTGAGGCAGACCCTGACCACCCCAGATATATAAAGACAGTATACGGAGTCGGCTATACTTTCCTGGAGTCGGCAGATGATACATAGCCTGAGTTTTCGCCTTTTAATCGCCTTCCTTGCCGTAATACTGGTGACCATTGGCACAGTCTTTCTCTTCATCAGCCTGAGGACCAGCGGGGAAATCGGTCAATTTGAGAGACGGGGTGAGGAGGCTCACTTTGCCCGACTACTGTATTCGCTGACTCGATATTACTCCGAGAGGGGAGACTGGACCGGCGTTCAGGCACGGGTTGCAGAGATGGGCAGTCTGTACGGGCGCCGCATCGTCCTGACCGATGAAGATGGCACTGTGGTCGCTGATTCGCAGGGAGAACTGATAGGTCAGACATACCAGCCCCCGTCATCAGAAGAACCCTTACTGCTACCAGCTTTACCCCCGCCGCCATATCCCTTTTTACCGTCTCCACCACCGGCAGCGGAAGCGTCAGGCACTGTCTATATTGGGCCGCAAGCGCTGACCGACCCGACTTCACCACGCTTTCTGTCCCACTCCATAACCCAGTTCATCATATGGGGGTGCCTGATTGGGGGTGGGGTGGCACTGGCCATGACTTTGATTCTATCGCGGCGAATACTGTCGCCTATCAAGGCGCTGACTGCCGCCGCCAGAAAATTGGGGCAGGGTGATTTCTCGCCGCGGCTGGAGCTCAAGGATAAAGGCGAGGTGGGAGAGTTAGCCCGCGCCTTTAACTCTATGGCCAATGACCTGGAACGCGCCGAGCAATTGCGGCGCAATATGGTCGCTGATGTCGCCCACGAACTCAGGACCCCTCTTTCCAATATCCGCGGCTATTTGGAGGCGGTGAATGATGGCGTGATGAAGCCGGATGCCGCAGCCATCAAATCGCTGAATGAAGAGGCAGGCCGGTTGGCACATCTGGTTGACGAGCTCCAGGAGCTGAGCCTCGCCGAATCAGGCGAACTGAAACTGGCATGCCAGGCTGAGGACATCTCCAGATTGATTGACCAGGCAATGCTGGCCACCCAGGCCCAGGTGACAGCGAAAGGAATATCTTTATCTGCCGACTTCGGGGAGGAGCTCCCGCCGGTGAATATTGATTCACAACGGATAGCTCAGGTACTTCACAACCTCCTGGATAACGCCATAGCCCATACTGACCGTGGCGGTAGCGTCACTATCAGCGCCGTGCGGCAGGGCGCTGGTATAGAGGTTGCCGTCACCGACACCGGCGAGGGCATCCCTGCTGAGGACCTGCCCAATATCTTTGAACGTTTCTACCGGGTTGACAAGTCCCGTGCCAGGGCTACCGGTGGCAGCGGCCTTGGGCTCACCATTACCAAACGCCTGGTAGAGGCTCATGGCGGCACCATTACCGTCCAGAGTCAGCCAGGGAAAGGCAGCCGCTTTGCTTTTTCCCTGCCCATTGCCTCATGAATGCCGTTTTCTTACCGCCGGCTCTCTAAAAAATAAATTATACGGCAATTTACGCCTTATATTTGCCGTCTTTTCACCGCAGCAAATTCAATTCCTTAATCTAATCTTCTAATTTACCTCAAAATACTTGACAAAAAGCCCGGAATGTTTATAATGGTATACGGTAGCCGCTTTCCGCTATTCCATAACTGGTGAATTGATGAAGACGGTTTACGTTAAAGAAGAAGTGTGCATCGGCTGTGGCCTCTGCGAGGTGTACTGCCGACTGGAGCATTCACGCTCCAAGGACTTGATTAAATCTTTCAAAAGAGAATCGCAACAGCCCATGCCGCTGCTGAGGGTGGAAAGGCGAGAGCCGATTTCCTTCGCTGTGACCTGTCGGCACTGTGCAGAGCCCCACTGTGTTTATGCCTGTATTACCGGCGCCCTCCAGCGTGACCGGGAGAGTGGCATTGTTACCGTTGATGGCGAAAAATGCATCGGCTGCTGGACCTGTATTTTAGCCTGTCCTTTTGGGGTAATCAGGCAGGAAAAGGGCAAGGGGAAAATCGCCAAGTGCGACCTCTGTTTGGCGAAGAAGATACCAGCCTGCGTCGATAACTGCCCCAATGAAGCGCTGGTATATGCTGAGGTTCAAGATGAAACCCTCTCTTAAAAAGACGGCCGCCCGTTGCCACGGGCGTTCTCAAGCTGCCCCGACTCAATATATTTAAGGGGAGGTGCCTTATGTCACCAAATTGGGGGCCATATTATTTAATTCCAAGTGAAGTCATTAAAACCTATTCCGGCACGGTGAAATTGCGGGAAACTTATGACGAAGCCCTCTTAGCTAAAGAATTAGCGTCCCTGGGTATCTCAGGTTACGTGGAAAGGGTGTGCAATCCGTGGTATTTCCGCAAGAAGAATGCCAATACCTGGATTAAGATTGGAGAGTCAAAAGACAGGAGCGAAAATTTCTCCGTTAAATGGGATACAAGGGATTTAGAAAACGGCCAGTATGAGGTAATGGGATTAATGCACGTCTTTACCAGAGAGGGCGATGAAGAGAAAGCCATCGCCCGGCAAAATGTGGTGGAGGTTACGGTACAGAACTAGTCGCCCGGAGATGACCCGAGGCAGGAGCGCATGATTTCTGCGGTCTATTCCGGCGCCGATAATCTGCATAAGGACCTGACAGCATGGTACAGAGTAGCCACAGATTTAAATATCTAATTATAGGTAATTCGGCTGGGGGCATTGGCGCTGTGGAAGCCATACGCGAGGTGGACAGGCCAGGCACCCTGGCGGTTGTCTCTGACGAGCCCTACCCGGCTTACTCACGACCGCTCATCGCCGAGTATCTGGCTGAGAGATGTCCTCTGGAGAGGATGCTCTTCCGGCCCTCTGGCTTCTATGAGCGGAACAAGGTCGTCACTTTCCTCGGCCAGAAGGCGGCACGACTTGACCTTGATGAGCATACCTTGGCACTGGAATCCGGAGAGGAAATCCGGTGGCAGAAGCTGCTGCTGGCCACCGGCGGCTCACCCATTGTCCCGCCAATAAAAGGGGCAGGCAGAAGAGGTGTCTTCACCTTCACCACCCTTGATGACGCCAAGGCAATTGACCATTACCTGGATAGCCAATCACGGGCGGTAGTCATCGGCGGCGGACTCATCGGCTTAAGCGTCACGGAGGCCCTGTGCCGGCGGGGGGTGGCGGTCACCGTTATTGAAATGAAAGAGCGTATTTTAAATGTCATGCTTGATGAGGCCGCCTCAGCTATTGAGGAAGAATTGCTCAGGCGGGCTGGCATTAGAATCATAACCGGCCGGACCGTGGCTGAAATCAGCCGTGGCGCGGAGGATGCGGTCACCGGCGTGACGCTGGACGATGGCACCCCGATTCCCTGTGAGCTGGTGATAGTGGCCATCGGCGTCCGACCACGCCTGGAGCTTGTCGCCAGTACCGGGATAAAGATAAATCGCGGCGTCATTGTTGACCATTATATGGCTACCTCCCATCCTGATGTCTATGCCTGCGGTGACGTTGCCGAGGCTTATGATATCGCCTATGGGGAGTGCCGCCTCACCCCGATATGGCCCAATGCCTATCTGGGCGGAAGAACCGCTGGATTCAATATGGCGGGCAAAATGACGAAATACCCGGGCGGGATAGCCATGAATGCCTTGAATTATTTCGGGCTGGACGCCGTCTCCGCCGGAATCGTGAACCCGCCCGATGATAGTTATGAAGTGCTCAGCCAGAGATATGACAGCACCTATCGCAAGGTCATCTTGAAAAAGGGGCAGGTGGTGGGGCTGGTCTTCGTCGGCAACATTGAGAAATCGGGCATCATCTGCAATCTAATCAGGGATAAAATCAGGGTTGCTGATTTCAAGCAGGCGCTGGTTGCGGAGGATTTTGGCCTCTCCCTTCTCCCCAGAGAACGGTGGCAGCCACACCTGGAGGTGCCCCCTTCCGCCCTGGTTCAGGCAGCGGAGACTGAGCCCGCCGAAGAATTGGTTGCCGGCGAATAGAGAATATGAATTTTAACCCTGGAGTGACGATAATGAAAGAGCTTAATCGGCTACAGAACCCGTACCACGATGACAAAGTAATTGATGCCTGCTCCATATTCGGGGCCATGGATACATCGGGCAAGAGGTTCTCCGGGAAAGGCGTTATCAGGGCAATTGCCAATATGCATGACCGCGGCAATGGTCTGGGGGGTGGCTTTGCCATCTATGGGCTATATCCCCAGTATGCTGAGCTTTACGCTTTCCACATCATGTATCTCAGCCAGCAGGGAAAACAGGATGTTGAGGCATTCCTCGCCGACCGGTTTCATCTGATTCAGGCAGAAGAGGTGCCCAACCGGCCCACGCCGGCGATTGTGCACCCACCTCTGGTCTGGCGTTACTTCCTTGAGGTCGGGCGGCAGAAACCCGAGGGGCAGGCGGATGATGATTACGTGGTGGAGAGGGTGATGGAAATAAATACCAGGTTCTCTGATGCTTTTGTCTTCTCCAGCGGCAAGGATATGGCGGTGTTCAAGGGGGTCGGTTATCCCGAGGAGATTGCCGAGTACTTCTGCCTGGAGCAATATGAAGGTTACCTGTGGACCGCCCATGGCAGGTTCCCGACCAACACGCCGGGCTGGTGGGGTGGCGCCCACCCATTCTGCATTCTGGACTGGACCGTCGTCCACAATGGCGAGATTTCGTCCTATGGCATCAATCAGCGCTACCTGGCGCAATTCGGCTATCACTGCACCATGCAGACTGACACTGAGGTAGTGGCTTACGCCATTGACCTGCTGATACGGAAACACGGGCTGCCCATAGAGGTTGCGGCGCGCGTACTGGCGCCCCCTCTCTGGACAGATATTGAACGGCGCCCTCCGGGGGAGCAGAAGTTGCTCAGAATCCTGCGTCAGGTATACGGCAGTCTGCTTTTAAACGGGCCTTTTACCGTGATTATCGCCCACCATGGCGAGATGATAGGGCTCACCGACCGCATCAGATTGCGCCCGCTGACCGTCGGCACCAGAGATAGCATGCTTTACCTTTCCTCTGAGGAGTCAGCGATACGCCTCGTCTGTCCTGACTTAGATGAGGCCTGGATTCCGGCTGGAGGCGAACCGGTCGTCGGCAGCCTGAAAACACCGCGGCAAACACAGCCCGTGGCGGTCGCCGGAGCCAGCGCCACCTTGCCAGATTCCAGAATAGTGAGCAGATAAACGGATACTGATACCGAAGTAAGAGAAAGAACTATGAAGACATATCTACCACCCAAGTTTCTGGTGACAAGAGACCTGGCAAAGTGCATCCGGTGTGAGGTATGCGTTAACCAGTGCTCCTTTGACAATCACTACTATGATGCCGATGACGATGAGATGAAGAGCCGCAGTGAGAACTGCGTTGGCTGCCATCGCTGTGTCACCTTCTGCCCCACCGGGGCCCTGACGGTGAGGAGAAATCCTCTGGAATACCGGGAAAATTATAACTGGCGGCCTGAGTTCATTGAGGACATCATCAAGCAGGCGGAGTCCGGCGGCATCCTGCTCACCGGCATGGGCAATGATAAAGGGCAGCGCATCTACTGGGACCATCTGGTGCTCAATGCCAGCCAGGTGACTAATCCCTCCATTGACCCGCTGCGCGAGCCGATGGAGCTCACCACCTACCTGGGCAGAAAGCCGGACCGGGTAACGCTCGGCCCGGACCTGAACTTAGAGGCGGAGTTAGCGCCTCAGGTCAGGCTGGAAGTCCCCATCATGTTTACCGCCATATCCTATGGCGCGGTGAGCCTGAACGTCCATGAATCTCTGGCCAGGGCGGCCACCGAGGCAGGCACCCTGTGGAATACCGGCGAAGGCGGACTTCATCCCAAACTGTACAAATATGGCCGCAATACCATCGTTCAGGTAGCCTCAGGGCGCTTCGGCGTTCATCCTGATTACCTTGATGTTGCCCGCGTCGTTGAGATTAAGATTGGCCAGGGCGCCAAGCCCGGCATTGGCGGGCACCTGCCCGGAGAGAAGGTGAGTGCTGAGGTCTCGTCAACCCGCATGATTCCCCAGGGGACAGATGCCCTGTCTCCGGCCCCCCAGCACGATATATACTCTATTGAAGACCTGGCGCAGCTCATCTACGCGCTGAAAGAGGCCACCCATTACACCAAACCAGTATCGGTGAAGATTGCCGCCGTGCATAATTCGGCAGCTATTGCCAGCGGCATGGTGCGGGCTGGCGCCGATATCATTGTGCTTGATGGACTGCGCGGCGCCACCGGTGCCGCGCCCAAGATTATTCGCGACAACGTCGGCATCCCGATAGAGCTGGCCCTGGCCTCGGTGGACAGCCGACTGAGGCATGAGGGCATACGCAGCCGGGCCTCAATCGTTATTTCCGGCGGCATAAGAAATAGCGGCGATGTGGCCAAGGCCATCGCCCTCGGCGCTGACGCCGTCAACATCGGCACTGCGGCGCTGGTTGCCCTGGGCTGCCGCCTCTGCCAGCAGTGTCACACCGGCAAGTGTGCCTGGGGTATCTGCACCTCCGACCTTTTCCTGACCAAGCGGGTTAACCCTGATATCGGGGCCAGGCGGCTGGTCAACCTCCTGCGCGGCTGGAGCCTGGAACTGAAGGAGATGCTGGGGGGCATGGGCATCAATGCCATAGAAAGCCTGCGCGGCAACCGACTGCACCTGAGAGGGGTGGGGCTGACCGATACCGAGCTGGATATCCTGGGGGTAAGGATGGCGGGAAGCTGAAATGAAAAACAGTCAAAGAAATAATCACGCCGTGAAAATTGATGCCAGCGGCATTTATTACCGGGACCTTAACGCTCAGCTCCGAGAGCTCGCCAGCAATGGCACCCGCAAGATTGAACTGCGCAATGTCTTCGGGCAGCGTTATATTGGCACCAATTTAAATAAGCCCGTGGAAATCGACATTTTTGGCACCCCGGGCAATGACCTGGGGGCATTTATGGACGGGCCCAGGCTCGCCGTTCACGGTAATGCTCAGGACGGTTGCGGCAACACGATGAACAATGGGGAGATAATCGTGCACGGTCACGCCGGGGATATTATCGGCCTGTCCGCCAGAGGCGGTAAAATCTTCATTCGCGATAGCATCGGTTACCGGGGGGGCATCCATATGAAAGAATACCAGGCTAAAAAACCGGTGCTGGTCATCGGCGGCACCGCCCAGGATTTCCTGGGCGAATATATGGCGGGCGGCGTCCTCGTCCTGCTGGGCCTGAATGGCTGCCAGTTCCACAAGGCCAGGTTTATTGGCACCGGGATGCACGGAGGCGTTATCTACCTCAGGGGAAGCATCGAAAGCCACCAGCTGGGAAAAGAAGTGGGCACCGCCGACCTGGCTGAAGGAGACTGGCAGATACTGAAGAAAATCATCGCTGAATTCGCGGCCCATTTCGACTATGATGCCGATGAAATTTTGAACCACAAATTTATCAAGCTCTTTCCCCTTTGGCTCCGCCCTTATGGTAGAATTTATACAGGCTGAGAGGGAGGGGGCCCATGCCAAGTCAGGAAAAGAGGCTTCTCATCATAACCGAGGCCGGTGAAGGCACCAGCGATTTGCCTTCTGAACTTGCCCGAAAGGGATTTGCCTGCGCCATCACTCCCGCCCGGAACGGGGTGATTGAGCAGGTCCTTGAGCAGGAGCCTGACCTGGTGATGCTGGAAATGAACGGGCGCGCCACCAGCTCAGAAATCTGGGAACTGCCTCAGAGGATAAAACGGGCAAGACCGCTGCCCATCATCGCTCTGCTCAACCAGGAGATTACTGATAACCTTGAGATTTACCTGAAGTCGGTAGATGATTTCATCATTAAACCGCGGAATTCAAGCGAACTTGTCCTGCGCGTGAAAAGGCTCCTCGACAATACGGACAGCACGGACAGCCGCGAGTTACTCAAATGCGACGACCTGGTGATTGACCTGGCCAGGTATGAGGTGTACCTCAGCGGTCGGCGCATTGGCCTCACCTTCAAAGAATACGAGTTGCTCCGGTTTCTCGCCAGTCACCCGGGCCGGGTTTATACTCGCGATGCCCTGTTGAACAAGGTCTGGGGCTATGATTATTTCGGCGGCGACCGCACCGTTGATGTCCACATCAGACGCCTCCGCAACAAGATTGAGGACCTTAAGCACACCTATATTGAGACGGTGCGCAATATCGGCTACCGCTTTAAAGGCATTAGCTAGCCCCCACTGCCTTATCTTATCACCAAGATTTAACATCCCTGTAATCTTCCGGTAATATTTCTCTTTTATATTATTACCATGGGGTTATCAGTTATACCTCGTAACTTTCCTAATACTGAATGATGCGGGAATAAGATGGATATCTACCAGAGAAGTTACCTTTGGGCCAGCCTTTCCCCAAAACTGAACAACCGCCGGAAATCGGTTCCGCTGAAATCTGAACGGAAGAAGAGCGAACTGGAGACAAACGCGGTCCCGAAGAGAAAGCAACCCAAAAAGTAAGGAATGGCCTGATAAATGTGGCTCCGCGGCCATCGCTGGCTGGGGTGCCTTTGGGCTCCGGTAACATGAATTTAAATTGCCTGTAATCTGTTGGCAACAATATGGATTTAGACTAAAAGGATGAAGTATAATACAGGAACTCTGAAATGCCGATAAATTCTGGAGATACCGCCTGGATTTTAACTGCCTCGGCACTGGTCATGCTCATGACGCCGGGAGTGGCCCTCTTCTACGGGGGCATGGTGCGGAGAAAAAATGTGCTCTCCACTCTGATGATGATATGCCCAAAACGGTGCACGTCATCGCTAACAGCGCCCGTACCGGCGATATGGGCGATGGCAAGATATTTGTCCTGCCTGTGGAAAACGCGGTTCGTGTCAGGACCGGCGAAGTAGGTGAAAAGGCTGTCTAGGCAATAATCAATAAGTTAGGAGGCAAAATGGTCAAAAAAAATATAGAGGAAAGCAAAGAATACGTCTTAAAGATGGCCAAGGAACATGATGTCAAGTTCATCCGGATGTGGTTCACTGACATCCTCGGCTTCCTGAAGAACTTCGCCATCACTGTAGAAGAGCTTGAGGGTGCGCTGGAGGAAGGGATGGGCTTTGACGGCTCCTCAATTGAGGGCTTCGCCCGCATTGATGAAAGCGATATGGTGGCGCTGCCCGACCCGGATACATTCCGGCTGCTGCCCTGGCGGTCAACGGAGCACCATGCCGTGGCGCGCATGTTCTGCGATATCCTGCGGCCCGGTGGTGAACCATTTGATGGCGACCCGCGATTTGTCCTTAAGCGGAACCTGAAGCGGGCGGCGGACCTGGGCTACACCTATTACGTGGGGCCGGAGCTGGAGTACTTCTACTTCCGAGATTCAAAGGGTACGGAATTCCTTGACCAGGGGGGCTATTTCGACCTTACCCCCCGGGATGCCGCCACCGACATGAGGAAAGATACCGTCCTCACCCTGGAGGAGATGGGTATCGGCGTTGAGTATTCCCACCACGAGGTCGCCAGCAGCCAGCACGAGATAGATATGAGGTATACTGATGCCCTGACCATGGCCGACAGCGTAATGACCTACCGGCTGGTGGTCAAAGAGGTGGCCCTGAAATACGGCGTCTACGCCACCTTCATGCCCAAGCCGGTGTTCGGCATCAACGGCAGCGGCATGCACACCCACCAGTCGCTCTTTAAAGGTGACCGAAACGCCTTCTTTGACCCCAAAGACCCTTACCACCTCTCCAAGTTGGCCAAGTGCTTTGTCGCCGGACTATTGAAGCATGCTCCGGAAATCACCGCCGTCACCAGCCAGTGGGTCAATTCCTACAAGCGCCTTGTTCCCGGTTATGAGGCACCGGTCTATCTCTCCTGGGCGCGGCGCAACCGGTCTGACCTCATCCGCGTGCCC
>VGOH01000001.1 GCA_016875955.1 Chloroflexota bacterium | reverse complement strand
CCTCCACCTCCTTGCCCTCTAGGTACTTGTCGATGAGGACAGGATGGCCGGTGTCCAGTTCCAGGGCAAAGCCCATGTAGCGGGCCAGCTCAGTGGCGTTGTGCACAATCTCCATGGCCCGTCCGCCGAGCACATAGCTGGGGCGGACCAGCACCGGGTAACCGATGAGCCCGGCGACGGTGGCCGCTTCCTCCAGCGAGGTTACGCCTGCCCCCGGCGGCTGGGGTATGCCCATATTGGACAAGAAGTTCTCAAAGCGGCGGCGGTCTTCGGCCAGGTCTATGGTCTCGGCGCTGGAGCCGATGATGGGCAGGCCGGCGTTGGCCAGGGGGGTGGCCAGGTTGATGGCGGTCTGCCCGCCGAACTGGACGATTGATGGCGTGGCGCTGTTGCCGTCGCCCTCGTTCTCTAAAATATCGCGCACGCTCTCCTCGTCAAGGGCTTCAAAGTAAAGTCGGTCGCTGGTGTCAAAGTCGGTGGAGACGGTCTCCGGGTTGGAGTTGACCATGATGCTCTGGTAGCCGGCCTCCTGCAATGCCCGGGCCGCGTGGACGCTGCAGTAGTCGAACTCGATGCCCTGGCCGATGCGGATGGGCCCGCTGCCGATGACCACTGCCTTGTCGCGGTGTTCAGATACAGCCTCGTTCTCCTGCTCGTAGGTGCTGTAGAAGTAGGGGGTGGCGGCGTCGAACTCGGCAGCGCAGGTGTCCACCATCTTGTAGACGGGGCGGATATTCCAGTCGTGGCGCAGCTGCCTGACCTGCTCGGGGAGGCGGTCGGCCAGCGTGCCTATCTGCCCGTCGGAGAAGCCGAGCCTTTTGGCCCGGCGCAGCAGTTCCGGAGTCAGCGGCTGCGCCAGCAGCTCTTTTTCCATATTGATAATGTTCTGGAGCTTGTCCAGGAACCACAGGTCTATTTTGGTCCGGGCGGCAAGCTCTTCAGGTGTGGCGCCGCGGCGCAGCGCCGCCATGAGCGCCCAGAGTCGCAAATCGTTGGGCCAGAGGGGGTATTTGCTGGCATCGGCGTTCTTGACCCAGGTCGGGTCTTCCCAGAGAAGGGAACGCTTGCTGAACTCCAGCGAGCGCACCGCTTTCTGCAGCGCTGCCTCAAAGGTGCGGTCTATGGCCATGACCTCGCCGGTGGCCTTCATCTGGGTGCCGATGACCCGGTCGCCGGTGGCGAACTTATCAAAGGGCCAGCGCGGTATCTTGACCACCACGTAGTCCAGCGCCGGCTCAAAGGAGGCCATGGTCTTGCCGGTGACGGCGTTGGGTATCTCGTCAAGTCGTTTGCCCACGGCTATCTTGCTGGCGACGCGGGCGATGGGGTAGCCGGTGGCCTTGCTGGCCAGTGCCGAGGAGCGGCTGACGCGGGGGTTGACCTCAATGACGTAGTACTGCTCGCTCGCGGGGTCTAAAGCAAACTGGACATTGCAGCCCCCCTCAATCCCCAGCGCCCTTATTATTTCCAGGCTGGCGGTGCGCAGCATCTGGTATTCTTTGTTGGTCAGCGTCTGGCTGGGGGCGACCACGATGCTGTCGCCGGTGTGCACGCCCATGGGGTCGATGTTCTCCATGTTGCAGACGGTGATGCAGTTGTTGGCGGCGTCGCGCATCACTTCGTACTCGATTTCCTTCCAGCCAACCACCGATTGCTCAACGAGCACCTGGTGGATGGGGCTGGCGGCCAGGCCTCCCCGGACCACCTGGTCGAGCTCCTCCGAGGTATAGGCCATGCCGCCCCCCGTCCCCCCCAGCGTGTAGCCGGGGCGGATGATGACCGGCAGGCCGATTTCTGCGGCCACCCTGCGGGCATCTTCCAGCGTGTTGACCGTCTGGCTGGGCGGCACCGGCTGGCCGATTCTGATTAATAGCTGCTTGAAAAGCTCGCGGTCCTCGGCGTTGCGGATGGTCTGGATGGGCGTGCCGAGGCTTTTGACGTTGTATTTATCCAGCACGCCGGCGTCGGCCAGGGCCACGGCCAAATTCAGGCCGGTCTGCCCGCCGAGGGTAGGCAATAGCCCATCGGGGCGCTCCCTTTCTATGATGCGGGACAGGACCTCAACGGTGAGCGGCTCTATATAGACTATGTCGGCGATGTCCTCGTCGGTCATGATGGTGGCCGGGTTGGAGTTGACCAGCACGGAGATGACGCCCTCCTCGCGCATGGCCTTGCAGGCCTGCGTGCCGGCGTAGTCAAACTCCGCCGCCTGCCCGATAACTATGGGCCCAGAGCCGATAATCAAGACTTTAGAGGGTTTTGTGGTCAAGTGAGTACTCCTGTAGCTTCCCTATTGTTATATATCCCCAATTTTTAAGCTCTTTAATTATCTTGATAAACGCAACTTCCATGTTGGTCGTTGTGAAATTCTCGTGAACGATTTCTCTTATATTGGTATGTACTTCAACTCCTTTTTGTACTAACAAGATAATATGATTTCCGTAGACCTGCCGAGCCCTACCTAATTCATCTGCCACGTTAAGGCCCATATAATGCTTACCAGTTTTTCTGTTTATTGCTTTCCCCTTCGTGGCTAGGATAATTGCGAAGTCAGCTAGTTCTTGCGTCCAATCAACTTGTTTTTCTATGCTCCTGCCATTACTTGCCTTTGACTCTGCAATAAAATATTGAATCTCCAGAGCTTCCAAGAACTCCTTTAACATATTTAATGCCCTTGTTTCTCCCTCATGGGCAATGAAGGCTTTTGGAGTAAGGCTTTCCTTAGTGCTCTCTTTATCTATTAAGTTTCCTTGTTCGTCTCTAACACCCTTGTCAATGTCTGACTTTAGTGTACCAATAGCCTCAATTGTAGCATCTATGCAAAACTTAAGTGCCTCGCTGTTCCTTAGGTTGGAGGTACTTAGGCCATCATCCCACATGTTAGTGGTTCTGCCCCATTGTGGTGTTCTCAAGAGTCCCTTTCCGGTTAACGAAACTATTGTTCGCCCAAGTGGTCCCCGTCTCTCTAGGAGCTTACACCGTAGACCCTCTTTCCGGCCTTGCTGAATCGGCGAAAGTCCTGTATTAGAGTTTAGTAGTTTCTGGTAGGATTTAAGGTCCTTCAGGAACACTTTTAGTTCCTTTAATTTACCGCTATTTTCCGCGATAGACATATTATCCCTCCTTCGCCATCTCTACCTCACCCCCTTTGGTTGAAATCCCTCTCGCTCTCCCTTTACCAAAGGGAGAAGCTATCATGTTTCCCCCTTTCGTAAAGGGGGACAAAGGGGGATTTCCCCCTTCACCATCTTCATAAAGTCCTCAAAGAGATAGGTATTATCCAGGGGGCCGGGGGAGGCCTCACTGTGGTACTGGACGCAGAAGATGGGCAGCTCCCTGTGTTTTAAACCCTCCACCGTGCCGTCATTTAAATTAATGTGCGTTACCTCAAGGCCGTCCTTCAGCGTGTCCGGGTCAACGGCGTAGCCGTGGTTCTGGGCGGTGATGTGTATCCGGCCATTTTTTAAGTCCCTGACCGGGTGGTTGCCGCCGCGGTGGCCGAACTTTAATTTAAAGTTTTTCCCGCCGAAGGCGCGGGCGATGAGCTGGTTCCCCAGGCAGATGCCCATAATAGGCTTTTTCCCGATAAGCCCCCTCACCGTCGCCACGATATAATCCAAAAGCTCGGGGTCGCCGGGGCCGGGGGACAGCAGAATGCCGTCGGGCTTCATTTTCAAAATGTCAGCGGCGGAGGTAGTGCAGGGCACGGCGGTGACGCGGCAGCCCTGCTTTTTCAAAAGTCTCAAAATGTTGTACTTCAGGCCGCAGTCCAGCACGACCACGTGGGGCCGGTCTTTGTCGTCAGCCTCCGGCTCCCAGGGGTAGGGGGCGTCAGTGGATACCTTCCGCACGAAGTCAACGCTGCCATAGTCGGGCAGCCTTTTGAGTGCCGCCAGAGCCTCCTCTGGTGACTTCTCGCTGGTGAGGTAGCCCATCATCACCCCGTAGGCGCGCAGCTTGCGGGTGAGCGACCGCGTGTCAATGCCGTGCAGGCCGGGGATATTGCTTTCAGAGAGGTAGTCGTGCAGCGTCTTCTGGTTCAGGTAGTGGTTGGGCTGTGTGCACCCCTCTCTAATTACAAAACCCCTGACCTGGATTTTATTTGACTCAACGTCATGCGGGCTGGTGCCGTAGTTGCCGATTAGCGGGTACGTGGGCACGACTATCTGCCCGGCATAAGAGGGGTCGGTCAGCATCTCCTGGTAGCCAATCATGCTGGTGTTGAAGACCACCTCGCCGTAGGCGTCAACCTCGGCGCCGAAGGAAAGCCCTTCATAAACTGAGCCGTTGGCCAGGACCAGCAAAGTCTTTTTGTTTATCTACCTCACCCCCTGTGTCCCCCTCTCCTGCAAAGGAGAGGGGGAGGTTTTAGGGAAGAGGGGTTTCACCCCTCTTAAACGCCCCTGATTCTAAAATTCATCTCCTCTTTGACACCCCGTTTTGTAGTCCTGTCAATCTACAACTCCCCGATAAACGTAATGGATTCGTCTTTATAGACCAGCCTGCCGCCATAGATGGTGGCCATCGTCTTACCCTTGAGCACGCGGCCGGCAAGGGGCGTATTCTTCCCCTTGGAGGCAAAGGCTTCCGGGTCCACCGGCCACTCTTTATACGGGTCAAAGATGGTGATATCCGCCGGCGTATTGATTTTCAGCGTGCCCAGCATTTCATTTTTCAAAAATTTCGCCGGGTCGCAGGTGAGCCTGGCGATGAGCATATTCAGGGCGAGCTGGCCGCCGTGTACCATGTTGAGCAGGCTGCCCAGCGCCGTCTCAAAGTTGCTGATGCCAAAGGCCGCCTTGGCAAAATCGCACTCTTTGTCTGCTCTGGCGTGTGGAGCATGGTCGGTGGCGATGATATCAATGGTGCCGTCTTTCAGCCCCCTGAGCAGCGACTGGTTGTCACGTCGCGTGCGCAGCGGCGGCGCGACCTTGGCGTTGGTGTTGTAGCCGTTGCACTCTTCCTCGGTGAGGGTGAGGTGGTGGGGGGTGACCTCGGCGGTCACGGCCACTCCCTGCTTTTTGCCGTCGCGGATGAGGGCCACCGCGCCCAGCGTGCTGACGTGGGCGATGTGCACGTGCCCGCCGGTCATCCTGGCCAGCATGATATCCCGCGACACCATGATTTCCTCGGAAGTCGGCGGTATGCCGCGCAGGCCGAGTCGCCGGGCAAGCTCTCCCTCGTTCATCTGCCCGCCCTCAATGAGCGAAGGCTCCTCACAGTGGTCTATCACCGGCAGGTCCAGCTCCTGGCTTTTGGCCAGCGCCTGGCGCATTAGCTCCGGGTCTTTCACCGGGCTGCCGTCATCGCTGAAACCGATGGCTCCCGCCCCCGCCAGGGCCGCCATGTCAGCGAGCTCTTCTCCTTTTCTGTCTTTAGTCACGCAGCCGATAGGCAGCACCCGGATAGCCGCCGATTTCCCGGCTTCGGCTTTGACATACTCTATCGTTTCCCGGCTGTCCAGCGCGGGATTGGTATTGGGCATGCAGCAGACAGTGGTGAAGCCTCCCCGCGCTGCCGCCCGGGTGCCGGTGGCGATAGTCTCCTTCTGGTCAAAACCGGGCTGCCTGAGGTGGCAGTGCAGGTCAACGAAGCCCGGGCAGACCACCATCCCTTCCGCATACAAAATGTCATAATCAGCCTGGGGTGGGGATGCTCCCCGCCAGGCTATTTTTCCCTCGCTGAGCAGCAGGCTGCCCCGCTCGTCTATGCCCTGGCCGGGGTCAATAATCCGGCCGTCTTTAATAAGCAGTGCTCTCATTGCTGCGTGCCCTTTCTGCGACGCCGTACTTTAACATATCGGCTTGGTTTGAAGCCGAGGGTCTCTGCATCCTGGTTGGAGCGAAAGACAATCAGGTTCTCGGGCCTTATTTTTCTTGCCCAGTGGCTTGACGCGCTGTGATACTTCTTGGTCGCCGTTTTGCCCTCGTGCCAGTCGGAGCTGGCGACATATTCCGGCTCAAAGCCGTGTTCGCAGTACGTGCAGCGCAGGGTAAGCGGTCTGCGGTTGACGATTTTATATTCGGGCCGGAGATATTTGATTTCCGTTCCCTGCACCGAGACACAGCGCGGGTTGGAGCATCTAGGGCCGTAATCGCGACGGTAAAAAGGATATGTAATTGGCGGTGTTTTTTCCGGTGATATGGCCACGTCTTTCAACCCCAGCAGCAGGGCGATTAGCGCCATCCGCACTGGTACCCCGCGCGCCGCCTGCTTGAAGTACATGCTCCTCGGGTCAGCATCAAGCTCCCGGGCCAGCTCATCAACGCGGGGCAGCGGGTGCATCACCAGCGTCTTTTTAAACTCCTTGCCCTTGAGCAGTTTCTTGTCCACCACGGGGGACTGCTCTTTCGGCTCTTTGCCTTTCTCGGCGGCGGTGAACCGCTCCTTCTGGGGTCGGGTAACGTAGAGGGCATCGATTCCCGTCTTCAGTTCAACCTGGATATTTACGTCGGGCATCATGGCCAGCTGGTGGGGACTGCTCGGCGTCAGGTAAACCGCATCAAGGGGGAACAGCTTTTCTTTCGCTGTTGTGTCACGCGCGGTAAATTTTTCCAGTTCGCCGCCGTATTCAGTGGTGAGTTTTTCCAGCACATGCTCAGGCACCTCCAGCCCCCGGGTGGGGTAGAAGAGTATATTGGCCCCGAACTTGGCTAGGGCGAAAATCAGCGAGTGTATCGTCCGCCCGTACTTCAGGTCGCCCCACAGCCCGATTTTCAGCCCTTTTAAGGTCTTCTTCTCCTTATTTATGGTGTAGAGGTCGAGCAGCGTCTGGGTGGGGTGCTGGTGACCGCCATCGCCAGCATTGATGACCGGCACACCGGCGTAATCAGCCACCACCCTGGCCGCGCCTTCCCAGGGGTGGCGGATGACAATCATGTCAACGTAGCTGCCGACCACCCTGGCCATATCGGCGATGCTCTCGCCCTTGGCCAGCGAGGTTGCCCCCACGTCGGCGGCGGTGATAACGCTCCCGCCGAGACGGTGCATCGCCGTCTCAAAGGAGAGCCTGGTCCGGGTGCTCGGTTCAAAGAAGAGGCTGGCCATAATCTTGCCCTGGCACAGCCCGTACTGCTCATCCATGGCCCCGGCCATCTCGTCCGCCAGCTTGAAGAGGGCTTCAATCTCGCCACAGGAAAGGTCATCAATGGTCACCAGACTCCTATTTGCCAACGTCATGGCCCCTCCTTTTCCCGGCAGGCACCGGGTGCCGTTGGTCCCGGTCTGAAGTATTTGGCTCGTGGCTGATGATGGCCACTTCGTCAACGCCGTCGGTCTCCACAAGGTGTACCTGTATCTCCTCGTGGCGGGCGCTGGGTATGTTCTTGCCGATGTAGTCGGGGCGGATGGGCATCTCGCGGTGGCCGCGGTCAATGAGCACCGCCAGCTGAATCTGGCGAGGTCGCCCGAGGTCGATGAGCGCGTCCATGGCCGCCCGCGTGCTGCGCCCGGTGTAAAGCACATCGTCAACGAGCAGGATTGATTTCCCGTCAACGCTCGCCGGGATGTCGGTATGCTGGACCACGGGCTGCTTGTCCAGGTGGGAAATGTCATCGCGGTAGAGGCTGAAGTCCAGGGCGCCCACGGGGACAGTTATATTTTCAAATTTCTGGATATTGGCGGCGAGGCGCCTGGCCAGAGGCACCCCCCGCGTCCGCATCCCCACCAGTATCAGGTGGTCTATTGACCGGTTCTGCTCGATGATTTCATGGGCGATGCGCGCCAGGGTGCGCCGGATGTCCTCCCCGTTCATGATGATTTTTCTGGCCATAAAAATAACCCCTTGCCGGGGCTGGCAAGAGGTTAACTTTGCGGTGTCTCTATCTTTTCCTTGCCAGCCTCACCGGACCAGCTTAAAGGTTTTGTCCTGAATTAATATAACAGATTTAAAGTATTATTTCAATAATTTATAAAATATATCTTGACATAGAACATTAGTTCGCTTTATTCTTAAGGTATCTAGATATCGTAAAAGAAATCAAAAAATATTGTAATACTCAGATAGTTATGATAATATCGGGCAACGGGATGGGGATATTAAATTTTGCCTATATACTTCGGGCAAGTTGTCTAAGTCTTCTGAGGTATATAAAGGGAGCAAAAGATGATAACCATGGCAAAACCGCTGGAGTCATGGCGCATCAGGCCTGAATATACTATAGCTCAAGCAGCAAAACTAGCGGGAACTTCAACTACTACCGTGCGGCGTTGGTTATATGGAAGCGAACAACCGCGCAGAATGCGGCCTGTTTTCGGAAAAAGAGAAAAAACTAAAGAAGCAAAGGTTGAAGTCTCCTTCCTCCAACTAGCAGAAATCGTTGTCGTGAGTCGTTTTCGTAAAAGACGTGTTAAGTTAGAACGACTACGAAGAGCTCATCAATTCGCGCGCGAATTTTTGCATATAGAATACCCCTTTGCGTGGTTAAAACTCAAGACGGATGGAGCTCATGTACTTGGTGTATTTCAGGATAGAGAGCCTGGAGAGACGTTGCTGGCATTAGATAAATTTGGTCAGTGGACTCTGCCAGGTGAAGTAATACAAGCATTAGAACTTTTTGAGTATGAAGAAGAATTTGCTTCGCGCTGGTATCCCATAGGCAGAAATGTACCCATAGTTATTGACCCACGATTTGGTGCAGGGAAACCTACCATTCCAGATAGAAGGCTCACGATTGAGACAATATTTAAGCGTTGGAAAGCAGGGCAAACTATCAGTTTCATAGCTTCTGACTTTAAATTATCGCGTTCTTTAGTAGAAACCACTCTTCAATATGCCGACAACTATATCACATGATATTACTGTGCGACGAGGATATAGGCACCAGAGTTCCCAAAGCATTAAAGCTCGTTAGACTAAGGGCCATATCATTCCTCGAATCTGGTTTTGGGCTTCATAGACCTGATGTAGAATGGCTTAAGCTTGTGGGACAGAAGGGTTGGCTTGTTTTCAGTTGTAATAAAAAAATGCTAGAAGTTCCTGTAGAAAGAGACACGATAATTGCTGAGAAGGTAGGTATAGTGTTTCTTACGAGTGGAAACGAGTATTTAGCGCAGATGTTGCGTCTCATATTGGTAAAGTGGAAATGGTTAGAAAAAGTAGACCAAACAATTACTCGCCCTTTTGCATATTTCCTCTATCCAAATGGTGGAGTCCGTAGGGTACTTTAACTCAGCCTTATTTCTATAAAATAATATGCTCCTCGAACTGGGGTTTAATGCGCCCCCCGTCTTTACTTTGAAGCTGATTTGTGCTATATTTAAAAGTGCGTGCATGTGTAGCATCTACGATTGAAAGGCAGGCTCATGATTATGTTGAGAGCTTGCTTTTTCCTTTTTCCTCATAACGGAGACTTAATTACAAATGCCTAGACGGAGAACCGCCCTGCCCGGAACGCCGGATAACCAGAATAACAATTACACCGCCCAGGACATTCAGGTGCTGGGGGGCAGGGAAGCAGTGCGCCGCCGCCCCGGCATGTATATCGGCGGCACTGACCAGCGCGGCCTGCACCACCTCGTCTATGAGATAACCTACAACAGCATTGACGAGGCCATGGCCGGCTGCTGCGATAAAATCCTGGTTGTCCTCAGGCAGGACGGTGGCGTTACCGTGGTGGATAACGGCCGCGGCATACCCGTGGATATTCATCCCTCGACCAAAGTCTCCGCCCTGGAGACGGTGATGACCGTCCTGCACGCCGGCGCCAAGTTCGGCGGTCGCACTTACCAGGTCTCCGGCGGTCTGCATGGCGTGGGGGCTTCGGTGGTCAATGCTCTCTCTGCCCGTGTCTGCTGTAACGTGCGGCGCGACGGCAAGGAATATCAGCAGGAGTACCGGCAGGGCATAGCGCAGGGCCCGGTGAAGGAGATTGGCCAGTCCAGCGATACCGGCACCACCATCACCTTCTACGCCGACGAGCAGATTTTCGGCCAGGCCACCTATGATTTTGATACCATCAGCGAGCGCATACGCGAGATGGCCTATCTGAACAAGGGGCTGGAAATCACCATCAGGGATGAGAGGTCCGGCGATGAGAATAGCTACCGGGAGCAGACCTTTTACTTTGAGGGTGGCATCACCAGCTTTGTCCGCCATCTGAACCGGGGCCGGACGGTCCGCCACGCCCAGCCCATCTATATCGCCAGGGAAGTAAACAGCACCGTAGTTGAGGCGTCGCTCCAGTACAATGACGGCTTCACCGAGTCCGTTTTCAGCTTCGCCAACTGTGTCAATACCGTTGACGGCGGTACCCACCTCACCGGCTTCCGCTCAGCGCTGACCCGGGTGCTCAACGACTATGCCCACAAGAACAAGCTGATAAAGGACGATGAGCCCAACCTGACGGGAGAGGATGTCAGAGAAGGTCTGACCGCCATCATCAGCGTCAAGCTCCACGAGCCGCAGTTTGAAGGCCAGACCAAGGGCAAGCTGGGCAATATTGAGGTCAAGAGCCAGGTGGAGAGCGCAGTCGGGGAGGGGCTCTCCATTTATCTGGAGGAACACCCTGATGATGCCAAGAGAGTCATTGATAAGTGCCTGACCGCGGCCAAGGCGAGGGAAGCCGCCCGCAAGGCCCGCGATTTAATCATCAGGAAGAGCAGCCTTGATACCGGCACCCTGCCTGGAAAGCTGGCAGACTGTTCCGAGAAAGACCCCGCCCACTGCGAGCTGTATCTGGTGGAGGGCGACTCCGCCGGTGGTTCGGCCAAGCAGGGCCGGAACCGTCGTTTCCAAGCGATTCTGCCGCTGCGCGGCAAGATTTTGAATGTGGAGAAGGCCCCGCCGGACAAGATGCTGGCCAACGAGGAAATCCGCATCCTCATCACCGCTCTGGGCGCGGGCATTGATGATGACTTTGACGCCAGCCGGCTGCGCTACCACCGCGTTATCCTGATGACCGATGCCGATGTGGACGGCTCGCATATACGCACCCTGCTGCTCACCTTCTTCTTCCGCCACATGCCCGGCCTCCTCAGCAGTGGCTATCTATACATTGCCCAGCCGCCGCTCTACCGGTTGAAAGCAGCTGGCAACCTGCACTGGGTTTATTCGGAGCAGCAGAAAGAAGACCTGATGAAGGAGCTGAAAGGCACCAGAAAGATTGAGGTGCAGCGCTACAAGGGCCTCGGCGAGATGACCCCGGAGCAGCTCTGGGAGACCACCATGAACCCTGATTCCCGTACCTTGCTTTCCGTAAGCGTGGCGGACGCTGTGGAGGCTGACCGTATCTTCCACATGTTGATGGGCAGTGAAGTGCCGCCGCGCAAGTCTTTCATACAGGCACACGCCAAGAACGCCAACCTGGATATATAAGGCGCATCTGCCGTTCTGTGCTTACCTCTCCCCTGTCCCCTCTCCAGCCTTTCTCCGTTATCCTTTACTATTCTGCCACCCTCAGGAGCAGGAAATCCTAACCCCTGCATCCCCTTCCCTTTACCAAAGAGAAGGGGAGGAAAAGGAAGGGGGCTGGCGCCCCCTCAAGCTCCCCCCGCATACGTAATGGTGCCTCTGCCCGGTTTCCTCATTTGGAAAAGGGGGACTAAGGGGGATTTTATTATGAAACCCCCTCTCAAAAACTCTCCCCCTCTCAAGCATAATGCGCATAGCTCATCAGCACAGCGGCATCTGTTTAAGAGGGGGACACAGGGGGTGAGCATCGCAGGAGAAACTGAAAGCCAACAAGAAAATGTTTAAGGCTGAAGAAATCTCTATTTCCCCTGAATTATGGAGAAAAACTCCGCCCGGCTGGCCGCTTTGCGGCTGAATATGCCCCTGATGGCCGAGGTAATCACGTTGCTGCCCGGCTTCTTGATGCCGCGCATAATCATGCACAGGTGCTCCGCCTGGATGACCACTGCCACGCCTTCCGGCTTGATGGCGTCCATGATGGCATCAGCAATCTCCGTGGTCATCCTCTCCTGAAGCTGGGGGCGCTTGGAGATGATTTCCACCACACGGGCCAGCTTGCTGATGCCGATGATTCGGCCCTCATGGTTGGGGATATAGCCGATGTGGGCGACCCCGTAAAAGGGCAGCAGGTGGTGCTCGCACATGGAGTAAAAGGGGATGTCCCGCAGCACCACCATCTCGCGGTGACCGAGCTCAAAGCCGACACTCAACTCTTCCTTGGGGTCCTGTTTCATGCCGGCGAACAGCTCGGTATACATCTCGGCGACGCGTTCCGGGGTCTCCGCCAGACCTTCCCGCTTCGGGTCATCGCCAATAGCTTCAATAATCTCTTTTATCGCTTTTCTGATTCTGGCCTCGTCAAACATCATCGCCTCCTGAAACCCGTTGTTATGCCCAGCCCAGCGCCTTCTCCACTTCCTTTATATCGGCGGGCAATTGCAGAAATGGTGGGGCATCTTTCAGGGCAGCATCGGTATCCTTAAGACCGGTACCGGTAATTACGCCAACGATTATCTTCTTTTTAAAATCCCAGCCCTGCTGGGAGAGCTTGACCAGCCCGGCCACGGAAGCCGCCGACGCTGGTTCGCCGAAGACGCCCGCCCTGGTGGCGAGGAGCTTTTGCACCGCCATGATTTCGGCATCGCTGACCATGTCAATGAGGCCGCCGGACTCGTCACGCGCCGCTTCCGCTTTCTGCCAGCTGGCCGGGTTGCCGATGCGTATCGCGGTGGCCACTGTCTCCGGCGCTTCAATCGGGTGGCCGCGGACGATGGGGGCGGCGCCTTCTGCCTGAAAGCCCATCATCATCGGCTTTTTACTCGCCTTTCCCAGTTCATAGTACTCTTTAAAGCCCTTCCAGTAGGCCGTGATATTGCCGGCATTGCCCACGGGTATGAACAGGTAGTCTGGAGCATTGTCCAGCATGTCAATGATTTCAAAGGCAGCGGTCTTCTGCCCTTCAATGCGGTACGGGTTCAGGGAGTTGACCAGGGTGACCGGGTGTTTCTCGGTGAGCTGGCGGACAATCTGCAGCGCCTGGTCAAAGTTGCCGTCAATGGCCAGGATTTTAGCGCCGTAGATAATGGCCTGGGCCAGCTTGCCCAGGGCGATTTTACCCTCGGGGACAACGATGATTGCCATTAGGCCGCAGAAGGCCGCATAGGCCGCCGCCGAGGCACTGGTATTGCCCGTGGAGGCGCACATGACCGCCCGGCTCTTTGCTTCCAGCGCCTTGGCCACCGCCACCACCATGCCCCGGTCCTTGAAGGAGCCGGTGGGGTTGCATCCTTCCAGCTTGAGGTACAGTTCCCCGCAGCCGATTTCCTTCGCCAGCGGGTCGCATCTGACCAGCGGCGTGTCTCCCTCCCCCAGAGAAAAAAGCGGCGTTCGGGGAGTGATGGGGAGAAGGTCTTTATATCTATAGAGGACGCCCTTTTTCATCATGGTGCTGAACCCCTTATTTCAGCATTCACTAAATGTGTTCTATGCGGATGAAGTTGCCTATTTCCTTGACCACCTCTAGCCGTTCTATCTGATTCAGGGCCTGCCGCATCGCTTTTTCCGGAGATGGGTGGGTAGTCAGGACGAGTTCCGCGGTCTGGGCGGCTTCGTCAGCTTCCTTCTGGATTGCCGAGGCGATGCTTATCATATTATCGCCCAGTATCTTGGAAATCTGGGCCAGCACGCCGGGACGGTCGGCACAGTTCAGTCGCAGGTAATACTGTGTCTCAATCTCATCCATGGGCTTGATGCGTTTGCCTGACCCCGGCGTCCATTTGAGACGGTTGCCCACACCAAAGGTAATGTCCTGTGCCGAAGCCACGACATCGGCGACCACGGCGCTGCTGGTGGCCAGCGGACCAGCCCCCTGGCCGTAAAACAGCACCTTCTCAATGAGGTCGCCTTCCACCAGAATGCCATTATAAACGCCATCGACCTTGGCCAGAAGCGAGTCCTCCGGAATAAGGACCGGGTGCACCCGTACCTCAATAGAGTTGTCAGCGCGCTTGGCGATGGCGAGGAGTTTAATGGCCAGGCCCAGTTCCCGGGCGTAGCGGAAGTCCCGGCTGCCAATCCGGGAAATGCCTTCCCGGTAGATATCTTCCGGCCTGACCACCGTCTGGAAAGCCAGGGAGGCCAGGATGGCCAGCTTGTAATTGGCATCAATGCCCTCAATGTCATTTTCGGGGTTGGCTTCGGCATAGCCCAGCTCCTGGGCGCTCTTCAGCGCCTGGGGGAAGTCAATGCCCTCGCGCGCCATGCGGGTGAGAATGTAGTTGGTCGTGCCGTTAATGATGGCGAAAATGCCGGTTATGTCGTTGGCCACCAGGTCGTACTTGAATGGCGCAATCAGTGGAATGCCGCCGCCAACGCTGGCTTCATAGCGCAGCCCGACGTTATGCTTCTGGGCCAGGGCCTGCAGTTCGGCGCCATGCTTGGCGATGACCTCCTTGTTTGAGGTTACCACGTATCGGCCGCTGGTGATGGCCCGCTTCAGGTACTCCCGGGCCGGGTGCTCACCGCCTATGGCCTCAATCACGATATCAATGCCGGGCGCATTGAAAAATTCCTCTTCGTCCGTGGTGAGGAGGCCGGCTGGCATCTCTCTGGCCTGTGGTCTCTTCAGGTCAACGGGCAGCACCTTTATTTTGCGCAGGACCAGGGGTCCGCCAGTCTGCCCGGCGAGCATGTCCGCTTTTTCGGTCAGGACCTTGACCACCTGCCCCCCGATTATCCCCAGGCCCATCAGGCCGATGCCTATGCTTCTATTTTTCATACCGCTACCTCGCTGTGGTTGCTAACCTCTCGTCACCTGCTCAATCGCCCAGGCCTTCTTCTCCGGGTCAATGTAATTTACGATTTCATTGTCTTTGCTGTTGACCAGTGTCGCCGTCCACTCGTCAAAGGCTTTGGTTTTCAGGTACTCCCGGTAGCCGGTATCAACACGCCGGTCAGCATCTTCGTCAAGGACTTTTATCAGCCAGTAGCCACCCTTTGTGGCTATGTCCTCATCGCGGAGTGGCTCACTGATTTCGCCTATTTGCGTATCAGGGTTATAGGCATATTCATCGATTGGCGGCGCCGCCATGCCTTGGGAAAATTGATACTCACCCAGGTTTGTTTCGACTCCTTTGACCTGGGAATGGGCCACGGCCAGCTCACCCCAGTCAGCGCCTGCCTCCAGTTGCTGCCTGATGTTCTGCGCTTCCTCCTCACTGCCCAGGAGCATTAGTTGAAGGTGGGTCTCGTCTTCGTCCTGGTTCCGTTCCAGCACCTTAACCAGCCAGTAGCCAACCTGTTTTTCCGCCTCTCCATCATATATCGGCTGGCTCAGCTCTCCCACCTTTTGACTGAAGATTTCATCGACTATTGACGTCTGCAGCATGTCCTGCAAGATAACCTTGGGCACCCAGCCGAGGTCGCCTCCCTTGTTCTTGGTAATCAGTTCCAGGCTCAGTTCTTCCGCAAGTTCGCCAAAGTCCTCCCCGTTCACCAGTCTATCCCTGGCCTCCAGGGCCTGCGGTTCGCTCTCCAGCATCACGGCCATAACCTGCCTCTGTTCCGCAGACAGGGGCACCTCGGGGTCAAAATACTTGTCCAGCAAACGCTCAGTAAGCAGCTGATAGCTGACCAGAGCGCGATAGACCTCTTTATCAGGCAGGTCATTTTTCTCAATAGCCCTCTTCACTTCTTCATCGTCAACGCTGATGCCCAGTTTCAGGGCACCCTGTCTGATTAATTCACTCCGTTGAATATTTTCTATTACCGTATCGGCAACCGATGAAATGTCAACTCCTTGATGATAAGCGCTCTCCAGCTTCAGCATATCCACAAAATAACCCATGGTGAACTCGGTGCCATTGACCTCAATGGCGGTCTCATGCCTCGGTTTATACTGGCCATAATACCAGCCCATGCCGACAAAAACCAGCACCAGAGCGATGATAGCGATGCCGGTGATAAAGATCAGGCGCTGTCGCTTTTGCTGCTGCTCCCAGCGTGAAATCTGGCGCGGCGTCATTATATGCTGTGCTTTCTCCGCTTTCTTTTTGGCCAAGTTTAAGTCCTTTCTGATTTTTAACCAGATGGAATAATAGAATGCTCTTATATTTATAACGCAAAAGCACCATCTTTTCAAATGGGTACTATTTGCTTCTGGTTATTCTTTTGCTCACCCCCTTGCTCCCCCTCTCAAACAGGTTTGTCTTTTGCGCTCCATTTTAATCATGTTTGAGAGGGGGAAAGAGTTTAAGAGGGGGCTCCGCCCCCTCCTCTATACTCCCCTCTCCAGCCATTAAAGCCTGCGGTCATTTACCAGTGATTCTGGCTGGAGAGGGGTCGGGGGTGAAGCGTCAACTGCCAACCATAGGCAAACAGAACCCTATTGTCTTACTCTTGACATTTAATACTCGGCAAACTAATATTGTTTATGTAAATCAAATTGGCAACTGCTCAGGGAAGAGCAGAGGATGGCACGGCATGTTCAAGTTATCCGGCCGGAAGCGTGAAGCCAAGGCAACGGAAAACAAAAAGCGGGGGGAAAGTCAGGGGGGTGGGGTGGTTCAAGACAGGGGAGATACGGAACAACTGGTTGAGACAGTGAACGGTATTATTGACCAGCGCGGCGTTTCGGTTTCGGCCTCGGTACGCTCTATACTCAAGGCGGCGATAAGCAGTGCTGAGCAGATTATTGATAGTGTCAGAACACAGGCTGTAGCCGAGGCCCAGCAGGCAGCGGACAGGATTATCGCTGAGGCTAAAAAGGGAGCGGGAAAAATAGAAAGCCAAAATGGGCCGGTTCCGGAAGAGACGGCGGAAGTTATGGCTGCCTCAGCCGGCCCGGTCGCTGCCGAGACGGGAGAAGAGCCAGTCCCGGAGCCGCTTGAGAGTCAGGTTGCGGAGCCGGTGGCGGCAGAAGCCGTATCGCTGCCTGAGGACCCGGCTATTGTTGAGCCGACGGCGGCAGTGATGGAGCCCAGAAAGGCGGGTAAAAAACGAGGCACCGTGACCGGGGAAACCCCAGAGGTGGTTTTAACCAAAGAGGAAAGCCTGTCACCGTATACCGGCGAGGTTGATATAAATGTTGAGGTGCCGATTGAGCCCACGCTGGTAGCCAAATTGTATAACTTCTTGCAGACCACGCCCGAAGTGAAATTTGTCCGTACCGTGGGTTCCTGGAATAAGGGAAGCACCATAACCGTAATGATGGAGAAGCCAGTTCCCTTGCTGGCTATGCTCGTTGCCAAGCTGCCCGAGGCTAACATTTCACCGGGGCGTCCGGAAGTAAAGGATTACGTGGGGAGCAGAAGAGGAGTGCGGCGGATAACCGTTTCAGCGCGGAATCAATAAGCGTTCGTCAACGGTGGCTAAACACTGAGTCGGAGAAGTTAGAACTGAAACTACTGGGCTAATCTGGGGGGTAAGCGAGATGGAAGCACCGGCAAAAAGCGTTAAAAAAGACGTTGTGAATATTCTGGCTGAAGCTGGAATTATCAGTGACGAGCAGGCGCAGCGTGTTCAGGAACTGCAGCAGAAGACAGGTGACCGGCCAGAACATATTTTAATTCAGCAACGTATGGTGACACAGCAGCAACTGGCATTTTTTCTCAGCTTGCAGCTGGGCATACCGTTCATCAACCTGAGAAGAGAAGGCGTGAAGGCTGACGCGGTGAAATTAATTCCGGAATCTGTGGCCAGGAAATACGGCATCATCCCGGTGGCTTTGAAAGACGGGACCATTGTGATCGCCATGGAAGACCCCAAGGATATAGAGGCCATTGAAGATTTGGCGGCAATAACTCTGAAAAGGATTGAGCCGGTCATCAGCACGGCTCAGGACATTCAGGAAATGATAGACCTGAACTATCGCATCGGCGGTGAACTTGAAGAACAGTTGAGTCAGATTCCCACCCGGTATCGCAGCAGCGCCGGGCTGAGAGAAGCCCGGCTTTCCCCGGAAACAATCGCCCAGGCTCCAGTAGTGCGCGCCATTGACTTGCTTATAAAACAGGCGGTGCGGGACCGCGCCTCCGATGTGCATATTGAACCTCAGGAGGACAGATTGCGCGTTCGATACCGGATTGACGGGATTCTGAACGAAGTAATGGGCTTGCCATTAAGTGTCCATGCACCGTTGCTCTCGCGGGTGAAAATCATGGCCGGATTGAACATCGCCGAGCGCCGCCGCCCGCAGGACGGGCAGATAACCTTTGACATGGGTGACCGTGAGGTGGATATCCGTGTGGCCACCTCCAACACGATATACGGTGAAATGACGGTGCTGAGAATACTGGACAAGGCCTTTGCCTTTATGCCTCTGCCAGACATCGGTTTCTTGCCCCAGATGCTGGGAAGATACCTGATGATGCTGAAGACGCCTTTCGGCATGATACTGATAAGCGGCCCTACCGGTTCCGGTAAAACGACCACCCAGTACGCTTCGGTCAATACACTTGACTCAGTTGGCCGCAAGATTATCACCATTGAAGACCCGGTGGAGTACCATTTTTCCAACATAAACCAGATGCAGGTCAATCCAACGGCCAATGTCACTTTCGCCACCGGGCTGAGAGCCACCATGCGGCTTGACCCTGATGTGATACTGGTCGGTGAGATACGTGACGCGGAAACAGCGCAGATTTCCACCCAGGCAGCTCTTACCGGCCATCTGGTGCTGTCTTCGGTTCACGCCAATGACACTGTGAGCACCATCATCCGGATGGTTGACCTGGGCATTGAGCCGTTCCTCATTTCTTCGGCGTTGATTGGTGTTGTTGCCCAGAGGATGGTGCGGCGTGTCTGCCCGTACTGCTCTCGCCCTGCTGAAGTCGCCCCTGACGAGAGGGAAGCTTATGAAGCAGAAATGGGGGAAAAACGCTCTGAATTTACTGTCGGTGCCGGCTGTAATTTCTGCGCTGGCACCGGCTATCTGGGACGAACCGGCATCTTTGAAGTATTGGTCATCTCTGAGGCCATCCGCCGCATAGTTGTCAAAAGCACCGATGCCGATGAAATGCGGCGGCAGGCCATTCAGGAAGGCATGATATCCCTGTGGCATGACGGGATGATGAAAGTTAAACTGGGAATCACCACGCCATATGAGGTCATGCGTAACGTATTCTCCATTAGCTGAGAGGCAACAGTGGCCAGAACAATTGAAGGAACCGGAAAACTGAGAGAGGTCACCTACCGCTATATAGCGACCACCAGAGAAGGTAATCTGGTAAAGGGCAATATCAAGGCGCCCAGCGAGATTGCCGCCGAAAGACAGCTCATTGCCAAGGGCTACATTCCAGAGCATGTGGAAGTGGCCCCGTCCATGTTCAGCCTGGAGGAGGCCCTCCCTTCACTCTTCCGGCTAAAGGAACGTGATATCATCGTTTTTTCCCGCCAGCTGGCCACTTTACTGCGCTCCGGCATTTCACTGCTGCCGGCGCTGGAAATCCTGCAGGGGCAGGTGGCCAGCAGCCGCGCTTTTAAAACCATTTTGTTCAGCGTGGTTAATGACATCCGCTCCGGAGGTTCTTTCTCACAGGCAGTCAAGAAGCATCCCAAAGCCTTCAGTGAAGTTTACTGCCGTACCATTGCCGTTGGTGAGGAAACGGGAAATCTGGACATGGTGCTTAACCAGATGGCTAGTTTTTTGGAGAAACACCAGTCAATGACCCAGCAGGTTAAGAAAGCGATGACCTACCCGGTGATAGTCATTGGCGTTGGCATCGTCGTGGTCATTATGATGATTACCGTGGTCATGCCCAAGCTGCTCACTATGTTTACGGCGATGGCGGTAGAATTACCTCTGCCCACCAGAATACTTATTTCGCTGACACAGTTTGTGCAGAAATATCCGCTGCATCTTATCATTGCCGGTGCGGTATTATTTGCTGTCATGCTCTGGATGGTGAAGAGGCCTTCCGGCAGGCGGATACTGGACCGGCTGCGTATCAGCATACCGATTATCGGGCCTCCGGCACTTATGTCAGAACTGGGACGCTTCGCCAGGACGCTGTCGGTGATGGTCAGCGCCGGACTTAAACTACAGGAATCAATGGAGATACTGCCGCAATCGACAACTAATATTGTCTTCCGGGATGCCCTGAGCAATGTGAACGAGCGGTTGCTACTAGGTGAGGGGCTGGCGGAGCCGATGTCCCGAATAAGTTTGTTTCCGCCTCTGCTGGTGCAGATGGTTGCCGTGGGAGAGGAAAGCAACACCCTTGATTTCACCATGGGGGTGGTGGCTGATTTCTTTGAAACGACGGCGGCGGAGAGAACGTCTGCCATGGTGGGCATGATTGGCCCTATCAGCACCATAGGTATCGCCCTTTTGGTTGGCTTCATTGCCCTCTCCGTGATTATGCCTATGTATACGCTCACCGGCGCCTTCGGCTAATTGACAGAAGCTCCTTCACCATTTACACTGATGGCAGAAATATGTACCCATCGTGGATTTAAAAGGCTGCCGGTATTAGAGTCAAAGAACACCAGACTGACTAAAATAGAAAGGCGTCGGATAACATTTCCGTCAGGTAAATGATTCCCTTAATTGAACCGGTAATTAATGGCAGCATAATAACTGGCTCCGTGTTAACGGGGTGAAAGGAGGCACATCTTGAGCCAGGAGACAGAATCCGGGCCGGTCGGAGAAGAAACAAAGCGGGAAGCGGCTCGCCGGGCGAAAGAGAAGGCCAGAATTGCCCGGTGGGATCTTGATGTAGCGGTATTTCTCTTTGTCGTACTTATCATCGTCATCATCCTGCTTTTTCAGGATATTAACATTGGGATTGTGGCCCCAATAGCTCTCTTTGGCTTGGTGATGGTCTGGGTGGTGGGCTGGAGGCGCGGACGACAGCTATACTGGTCTTTCTACGATGATGAGCTGGACCGGTTGCAAAAGGCAATAGAAGAAGCGGACGAGAAAGACAAGAGAGAGAGGAAAGTAACCAAGACCATAGAGGAAACTATTGAGGAAACAGTGCAGCGAGCATTTCGCGAGCGGTGGAAGTAATCGGGGGGTATTTGGGTTTTATTTCATTGACGGATATGGAGTAAAGTGCGCCAGAATTAGGAGCAGGCATAAATGCAGGGGATTTTGACCAGGATACGCCGGATGGGGTTTCTCGTCGTGGTGGGTGTCTGCGTCATCATCTACGTCGGACTCGGCTTTGTTTATATGCAACAGGGACCACAACAGAAGGACCTTGAAGAAAGGATAAGGAAAACCCTGGTGGTGGTGAACAAGCCTTTACCGAGTATGGAGGAGTTGCAGGCCAAATACGATAAGGTAAACGAAGCTTTGGTACCGGTGGAAACGCCTGAAGCTCTGGCGATTATTGTTGATATCGCCAGAAAAAGCGGCATTGACGTCAGCCCGGAGGGTGGCATGTTCCACATTTCCCCACCGAGTGGACCCTCGGCCAGAAAAATGGGGGAGCGCACTTATAAAGTGCTAGCCTTTGGCGATATCAGGGCCCAAGCTGATTTTAATGCCATTATGGCTTTCATATCTGACCTTGATGCCGGCACCACGATGGAAACCATGATTCTGAAAAAGGTGGACCTCAGCTGGGTAAAGCTGCAATTGGAGGCAGAGGAAGCGGCGCGCAGAGCTGAATTCAGCGCCGTGATACAGGCGGTATCCAGCATGATGAAGGACAACCGTCTTGACAGGATTCCCAACCCGATAAATCATGAAGGCGGGGTGGCGACGAATAAAATGACGGCTTTCCCCGATGCTATCACCACCGCCAGACAAAAGGGATATACCGGGAAGGGAACGCCCTCAGAAGGTTATTTGCTTTATGGGCACGATCGGATAACGGCGGACAATACATCCGTTTACCAGGAGATGAACTATATTGACCAATCGGTTACAGAATATTATTACACCTGTGAGGCAGATGGCACCGTCCGGCAGTTTGATGGGCCAGATGTGGAAACAGCCACGGAGTTCTTTGGCAGTGAAGAGGCTGTCTATGACACCGTGGCCAGGTTAGCGGTTGAGCTGTATTTTAAACCGCCCGGAGGGTAATTATACTGGCGGCTATATTACAAGAGGTGGTTTACTTTGGCAGAGCAGAAAAGCAAAGTTAAATCTCAAGGCGTCCTGGCCCTTGACCTGAGCACTGCGGTCAGGAAGCTCGGGAACATAATTGAGAGACTGCTGGCGCGCTTTGTTTCCGGGAAAGTGGTTACCCTGGATATCAGTTCCGCTGGCGTGAGCATCATGGAGACGCGTGGTGGAACGATTAGAAGATGGGCTGATGCCTCGTTTGAATCAGAAGAAGCGGCGCCAGCAGGTGGCAAAGGCGAGTCCGACCTGGGGGCCATCGTCAGACGGCTGATGAGGTCAAGCGGTATCAAAGCCAGCAAAGTGATTATTAGCATAAGCGGCCTCTACACAATAAGTCGCTTCATACCCACGTCCGGTCTGCCACCAGCACCGACGCTTGATGAGTCGGTTAATGAGATTGCCCGGGACATAATTCCGGTTCCCAGGGACACGGTCTACTTTTTCTGGCAGGCATTGAACACTGCGGAAGGGGGCAGCCACGTATTCACTACCGGTGTGCCCAGAGATGTTATTGATGACAAAGTGCGTGCTCTGAAGGCGGCGGGTATCAGTACTCAGGCCATTGAGCTCAAGACGATGGCGCTGGCCAGGGCCGTCGGTAAAAAGGAAGCTTTGATTTTGAATATTGAACTCACAAACTTTGACATAGTTATTTTGTCTAATGGTGTGCCTGAAATCATACATTCACTGGCCTGGCGACCGGATAGCATGGGCACGGAAGACGCCACCGAGTATCTGGCAGCACAACTTGATATGATAGTGGAACATTATAACGCCGGCCGTGTTGGCCGGCCGTTTGATATGTCCGCTCCGCTTTACATCACCGGACAGTTATCGGTTAAACCGGAGCTGATGGAGGGGTTAAAGAGCCGGCTTGAATTTAATATAGAGCCACTGGCATCACCGCTGGGTTGCCCCGTGTTCCTGCCGGTATCCCAGTATGCGGCGAATATCGGGCTCGCCATGCGTAAAGAAATGTCCATGAGGGATGTCAGTGGCAATAGTGGTGCTGGAAGCTCAACACTCAGTGTGAATCTGCTGCCTCACGCCTATCAGCCCTGGCGGCCCACTTTAAAGCAAATCTACTCAGTCATTATCATCATAGCCGCCGTGGCTCTGGTCTTTCCCCTGTGGCAGCTTACCACCGAGGAAATGAAGAAGACTTCAGCCCTGCAAATGAAAGACGTTGCCCTCAATGCCCAGTTGGTGAAGAAGAAGGCGGAAATAGAGCGGCGTGACCCACTGCAGAAGGCCATTGATGAATACCACTCAATTATCGTCAGGGACAAGAGCTTCACCGACGATATCAAGGTAATTGTGCAGGAGGCGGCAAAACTGGGCGTGGAGGTGAGTTCAATATCACACGGGGGCAAAAACATCAATATTAGCTGTCAGGCGGCTGATTATATATCTTTTCGTGATTATCTTACGGCGCTTGAGGCCAGCGGACGCTTCGCCACACCCATACCTCCTCCGGAAGGTTACCCGTATACCACCAGTGGTCCTATCATGCTGACAACCCAGACCAGCAAGTAGTGAATTATTGACTTGATAAGCTATCCTTCTCTTGTTGTCCGGATGCTTAGCGTCTGAATGGTTAGGAAAAGAGAGAGAAGCCCAAAACGGGCTTCTCTCTCTGACCTCACCCCCTCCACTACCTCACCCATGTTGTTTTCCACCGCCCCACATCCACCGCCATCACACATTGTTAATTACTCGTACCCCGTGGTTACCTGGGTAACCGTGCCGGAAGCATCACAGATGTAGGTGCCCTTGGTGAACTGCGTGGCGGTATAGTTGACCAGGCTGGTGTTGGCGCCATCGGCGTTTATATCGTGCTGGTAGAGCACATAGCCCCCGCCGTCACTGGCGGTGAAGTTGTCTCCATCGGCATCCGGTGACTTGCTGGTATTCGTGGTGGTATCGGGAAACATGCTCATATTTTTGGTGGCGGTAACGTTTACCGCCGTCGGTAGCGAGCTGAGCTGGTTATCAACCATCATGGCCACCACCGCTGCCTGGACGTTAGAGAGCTCGGTTTCCCCGGCCTCCGTTTCACCCCGACCGATGAACCTTCCCACGTTGGGGATGACCACCGCGGCCAGCACGCCCAGGATGGCGACCACGATGAGCAGCTCAATCAGTGTGAACCCCTTTTCGCCCCTTTTTGGTAACCTCATTGCTTCACCTCCTCCTCTCATATTGTAGATACATAGATTACTCGTACCCCGTGGTTACCTGAGTTACCGTGCCCAGCGCGTCACAGGTGTAGGTGCCCTTGGTGTACTGGGTAGCCACATAGTTGACCAGGCTGGTGTTGGCACCGCCACCGGTTATATCGTGCTGGTAGAGCACAAAGCCATTCCCGTCACCGACAGTGAAGTTGACACCATTGGCGTCATTTCCCTTGTTGGCGGCTGTGGTGGTATCGGGGAAGACGTGCATGTTCCTGGTGGCGGTAGCGTTTACCGCCGTCGGCAGCGTATCCAACTGGTTGTCGGTCATCATGGCCACCACCGCGGACTGGACGTTGGAAAACTCGGTTTCCCACGCTTCCTGCTCACCCCGGCCGATAAACCGGCCCACGTTGGGGATGACCACTGCGGCCAGCACGCCCAGGATGGCGACCACGATGAGCAGCTCAATCAGGGTGAACCCCTTCTCGCCCCTTTTTGGTAACCTCATTGCTTCACCTCCTTATTCACCTTTATTACCT